>NZ_BAAGZJ010000132.1:0-12926 GCF_054778635.1 Nocardiopsis nanhaiensis | reverse complement strand
GCCGCCGCCGCGACGCTGGTCGCCGCCGCGGCCACCACGGCCGCCGCCACCGCCTTGGCCACCACGGCCGCCGCCCTGGGCGGGTGCCTCGTCGTCCAGGCGCATGGTCAGCGAGATGCGCTTGCGCGGGATGTCCACGTCCTGCACCTTGACCTTGACGATGTCACCCGGCTTGACGATGTCGCGCGGGTCCTCCACGAACTTGCGGGAGAGCGCCGACACGTGCACCAGGCCGTCCTGGTGCACCCCCACGTCCACGAAGGCGCCGAAGGCGGCCACGTTGGTGACCACGCCCTCCAGGATCATGCCCTGCTCCAGGTCGTCCAGCTTCTCCACGCCCTCCTTGAAGGTGGCGGTGGTGAAGGCCGGGCGCGGGTCGCGGCCGGGCTTGTCCAGCTCGCTGAGGATGTCGGTCACGGTCGGTAGGCCGAAGGTGTCGTCGACGAAGTCCTCGGCACGGACCTTGGACAGCGCCTTCTTGTCACCGATCAGCGACGGCAGATCGGTGCCGACCCGGTCCAGGATGCGCCGCACCACCGGGTAGGCCTCGGGGTGCACCGCGGAGGCGTCCAGGGGGTCGTCGCCGTTCGGCACGCGCAGGAAGCCCGCGCACTGCTCGAACGCCTTCGGGCCCAGCCGCGGGACCGCGCGCAGGGCGTCCCGGGTCCGGAAGGGGCCGTTGGCGTCACGGTGGGAGACGATGTTGCGCGCCAGCGTCGACGTCACTCCCGAGACCCGGGTCAGCAGCGGCACCGAGGCGGTGTTGACGTCCACGCCCACACCGTTCACACAGTCCTCGACCACCGCGTCCAGCGACCGGGACAGCTTGGCCTCGGCCAGGTCATGCTGGTACTGGCCCACACCGATCGACTTGGGGTCGATTTTGACCAGCTCGGCCAGCGGGTCCTGCAGCCGGCGCGCGATGGAGGCGGCGCCGCGCAGGGACACGTCCAGGTCGGGCAGCTCCTCGGAGGCGTAGGCCGAGGCGGAGTAGACCGACGCGCCCGCCTCCGAGACCATCACCTTGGTGAGCTTGAGCTCGGGGTGGCGCTTGATCAGGTCGCCCGCCAGCTTGTCGGTCTCACGGGAGGCGGTGCCGTTGCCGATGGCGACCAGCTCCACGTCGTGGGCGGCGCACAGCCTGGCCAGACGGTCGATCGAACCGTCCCAGTCGCGGCGCGGCGCGTGCGGGAAGACGGTGTCGGTGGCCACCACCTTGCCGGTGGGGTCGGTGACGGCGACCTTCACCCCGGTGCGCAGACCCGGGTCCAGGCCCAGGGTGGACCGGCTTCCGGCGGGAGCGGCCAAGAGCAGGTCGCGCAGGTTCGCGCCGAAGACGTTGACGCCGTCGTTCTCGGCCTGCTGCCACAGGCGCATGCGCACGTCGATGTCCAGCCGGACCAGGATGCGGGTGCGCCAGGCCCAGCGCACGGTGTCCTGCAGCCAGCGGTCGGCGGGGCGGCCCCGGTCCACGACCTCGAAGTGCGAGGCGATCGCGTTTTCGTAGCTGCTGCGCGGCACGGTGCCGTCGGCGTCCGCCTCGGGCGCCTCCTCCGGCACCAGGTTCAGCGTGAGGACCTCCTCCTTCTCACCCCGGTACATGGCGAGGACGCGGTGCGAGGGGAGCGCGGTGAGGGGCTCGGAGAAGTCGAAGTAGTCGGCGAACTTGGCGCCGGCCTCCTCCTTGCCCTCGCGGACCGCCGAGCCCAGGCGGCCCTTCTCCCACAGCCGCTCGCGCAGGGTGCCGGTGAGGTCGGCGTCCTCGGCGAAGCGCTCGACCAGGATCGCGCGGGCCCCGTCCAGGGCGGCCTTGACGTCGGCGACGCCCTTGTCGGCGTCCACGTAGGCGGCGGCGACCTCCTGCGGGTCCTGGTTCGGGTCCCCGAACAGGCCCTCGGCGAGCGGCTCGAGGCCGGCCTCGCGGGCGATCTGCGCCTTGGTGCGGCGCTTGGGCTTGTAGGGGAGGTAGATGTCCTCGAGACGGGCCTTGGAGTCGGCCGCGTTGATGCGGGCCTCCAGCTCGTCGTCCAACTTGCCCTGGGAACGGATCGACTCCAGGATCGCGCTCCGGCGTTCGGCCAGTTCACGCAGGTAACGCAGGCGTTCCTCGAGGGCACGCAGCTGGGCGTCGTCCAACGCGCCGGTCGCCTCCTTGCGGTACCGGGCGATGAAGGGCACGGTCGACCCGCCGTCGAGCATCTCGACGGCGGCACTGACCTGGTGCGCGCCCACGCCGAGTTCTTCTGCGATGCGCTGGTCGATCGTGGGTGTCACAGGCGTCGTCACTGGTTAACGTCCACTCTCTGGCTGTTCGGTGCGCGGACATTCTCGCGGCGCGCACGGGTGTTGTCACCCCAGCGCGTCGCGGTCCGCGCTCCCAGGGTCCCGCACGTTGCTGCGTGCTCGGTCCCGGGGCTGACCTGGGCTCGGGCGGGAGACCCTTGGAAAAGGGGTCGGGGCGGCGTCAGGGATTCTCGCCGTCGAGGAAGTCCGGGGCGTAGTACTCGTCCACCGGGAGCGGGCCGCGGTAGCCCTGGCACATGCACTGGCGGTAGGTCGAGTCGTGCTGCCCGGTCCAGCGTCCGGGGATGACGACCTGGGTCTGGCACCGCTTGGTCTCCCTGTCGTGGAAGACCAGGTTGTGGCCGCAGCCGCACACCGGCTGGGGGCTCGTTTGACCTTTTCCTACTGCCTTGTGCGTTTTCTGGTGCTGTTGGAGCTCCCGCCTGGCTTGGCGCGTGGCGGTGAACTTGCCCGCGAAGAAGCCGCCGGCCGCGATCGCCACACCTATGACCATGGAGATCGGATCCATGCGGTGACACCTTTCCGTCTGTCCTTGGGCCCGCGGCAGCACGGGTCCGGGGCCATTGTTGCCCATTGTCGCCCATGAGAGAGGGCTGTGGGGCGTGGGGCTTCCCGGGTCTGGAACGCGGTACCGACGATTTCCCAAAGAAACTTCTGCAAAGATCTTTTTGCAAAGAAGTCTTTGGAGTACGGTGCTGGCATGAGCGAATCAGGCGAACCGACCGAGCAGCCGAACGACTCCCTGGAGGTCGAGGGCGAAGCGCTGCGCGGACTGGCCCACCCGCTGCGCGCCCGGATCCTGGACGAACTCTCCGAGCACGGGCCCGCGACCGCCACCATCCTGGGCAAGCGGCTGGGGGAGAGCAGCGGATCCACCAGCTACCACTTGCGCCAGCTCGCCCGGTTCGGGTTCGTCGTGGCCGATACCGGCCGTTCCGGAAGTCGTGACCGCTGGTGGCGGGTGCGCCCCGGCGGCTGGCACATGCGCGGCGGCGAGATGCTGCGCAGCCCCGCCACCCGGGAGGCCGCGGACATCGTCCTGGGCCGCTACTACCGGACCAGACGGGAACGCGTCGAGCGGTGGAACGCGCTCGTGCGCGAACAGCCGGAGTCGCCCTCCGTGGAGCGCTGGAGCGCCGCGTCCCAGGACTCGGTCTTCCGCGTGCGGATGACCCCGGAGGAGACCCGCGAGTTCGCCCAGGAGCTCATGGCCTTCGTCCGGGAGCGGCTGCTGCCCTACCAGGGGCGCACCGCCGAGGAATGGCCCGACACCGAGCCGGTCGAGCTCCAGACCGACCTCTTCCCCAACCTCCCCGAACCTGCCGGAGGCTGGGCCAGCGGCGCCACCGAGAGCACCGAGAGCACTGAGAGCGACGACGACGGCGATACCCCCGCCGACCGGTAAGTCCCCTGAATCCCCACCCCCCTTCAGGAGCCCCACCGTGAGCACCGCACCCGCCCCTGCCACCACCGAATCCGCTACCCGGGACCGGCGCCTGAGCTCCACCTTCTACCGCTTCTGGGGCGCCGGGGTCTTCACCAACCTCGCCGACGGCATGATCCTTGTGGCCCTGCCGCTGATCGCCGCCACCCTCACCCAGGACCCCCTCCTGGTCGCCGGGCTGACCGCCACCCGCTTCCTGCCCTGGCTGCTGCTGGCCCCGATCTCCGGCCTGCTCATCGACCGGGTGCACCGCATGCGCGCCATGGTCGTGTCCAACACGGTCGCGACCCTGACCATGGTCGCCCTGGCGGGCGCGATGCTCGCCGGACACCTCTCCATCTGGGTGCTGTACGCGGCGATGTTCCTGGTCATCGCCTGCGAGACCGTCACCGACCCGGCCAGCCGCATCGCCGTCGTCCAACTGGTCCCCGCCCGGCTCCTGGACCGGGCCAACAGCCGGGTGGAGGGCGGCCGCACGGTCGCCCAGGACTGCCTGGGCAAACCCGTGGCCGGGTTCCTGTTCGCCGCCGGTGCGGCCGCGCCGCTGCTGGGGATCGCCGGGTCCTACGCGCTGTGTGTCGTGCTGCTGTGCGCCATCCCGCTGGTGTGGCGCCGCCCCGCCCCGGCCGCCGGCCCCGGCGGGACCGCCCCCGAGGAGCGGGAGGGATTCCTCCGATCGCTCGGCGAGGGCTTCCGCCTGGTCCTTACTGACCGGATCCTGCGCGGCAACATGCTCTGCAACGCCGGGGCGATGATCGGCATGAACATGACCACGGCCGTACTGGTGCTCTACGCACAGAACGACCTGGGGGTGCCCGCCGCACTCTTCGGCGTGTTCCTGCTCGCCGGCGCGACCGGCGGGGTTCTGGGCTCCCTGATGGCGGCCCGGCTCCTGGTGCGCGTCGGCCGACGTGCCGTGGTCATCGGCGGCTACACCGGTGTGGGCCTGTGCCTGGTGACCACGGGCCTCGTGAACGACCCCTACCACGCCTTCCTCGCCATGACCGGTGTCGGCTTCTTCGTGGTCGTGACCAACATCGCCGCCAGCCTCTACTTCCAGACGGTGGTCCCGGACGAGGTGCGCGGCCGTGTCGCCGGGGCTGGAAAAGCGGTCGGCTGGGGCCTGGCCCCGGTCGGCGCGCTCCTCGGCGGCCTGCTCGGCCGCGTCGACCTGGCCCTGCCCTACATCGCAGGCGGCGTGCTGATCCTCCTCGTCACCTTCCTCTTCCGGGGCATCATCACCGAGACCGCGCGGCTTGCCGACAATGCCGCCGCCCAGCTGGCCACAGAGCCAGCTCCCGGAGGGTGATCAGCGCACCGGCCGGCGGCTCAGGCCTCGGCGCGCAGCTTCTTGAGGGTGGCTACGTCCTCGGCGTGCGGGACCTCCGGACCCGGGGTCTCCAGGGTGATGGGGATCCCGGCGGTCACCGGGTGGCGGAACAGCTCCGCGAACGGTTCGGTGCCGATGTGGCCCTCGCCGATGTTCTCGTGCCGGTCCTTGTTGCTCCCGCACGGCTCCTTGGAGTCGTTGCAGTGGACCAGCTTGAGCCGGTCGGCGCCGACCACCTCGCCGAAGCGGTCCAGCGCCTCGCGCATGCCCTCAACGGTGGAGATGTCGTGCCCGGCCGCGAACAGGTGCGCGGTGTCCAGGCACACGCCCACGTTCGGGTGCCAGTCCAGGGCCTCGAAGTAGGGGACGAGGTCGTCGACGGTGGCGCACAGGACCTGGCCCTGCCCGGCCATCGGCTCCAGCAGCAGCGGGGGCACGTCCCCGCCCAGCCGCTCCAGCATCGGCAGCAGTCGTTCACGGGCACGGGCCAACCCGTCCTCGCGGGTACCCGAGACGGCCGAGCCGGTGTGCATGACCGCGCCCAGGGCGCCGATCTCCGCGCTGCGGCGCAGGGCGTGCTCCATCGAGGTGATCGACTTGTCGGCGGTCTCCTCGTTGGGGGTGCCCGGGTTGATCAGGTACGGGGCGTGTACGAACACGGGCAAGTCGGTGCGCTCGCGCATCTGCGCGTCCTGCGCCGGGTCGCCGCCGTTGGTCGCCCAGCCGCGCGGGTTGGACACGAACACCTGGACGGTCTCGGCGCCGATCTTCTCGGCGTAGGCCAGGCCCTTGGTGGCCATGCCGCCGGCCACGGGCACGTGCGCTCCGACCGGGGTCTGGGGCCGCTGCTGCTCAGTATTGTTCATCGCCACCAACTTTAGACGGCCGGCGGAGCCGCCGGGGCGTGCCGGTGTTCACACACGGCTCCGGGCGGGCATGCGGAGCTCAGGGGCGGTCGCGGAGTTCGGTGAGCAGGCCGGGCAGCTCCCACAGCACCGTGACGTGCCCGTGCCCGGGCAGCACGCGCAGCTCCGCCCCGGGGACGAGTTCCGTGGTGTGGCGGGAGTGCGCGAGCGGCACCACGGTGTCATCGGCGCCGTGGACGGCCAGGACCGGCGCCGCGACCCCGCCGAGGTCGAAGTCCCACGGGCGTCCCTGCACCCAGGCGTCCTGGGTGTAGCCGCCCACCCCCTGCCGGAAGGCCTCCTTGCTGGCCGAGGCCAACCAGGGGACGTACTGGTTGGCGAACAGTTCCCGGTCGGGCTCCGGAAAGCGTGCGCCGTCATCGGCCTCACGCATCCGGGACCCGTCCGGGCCGAAGGCCCGCACACCCTGTTCCAGGGCCGCCTTCTCGTCGGGCAGGCGCATGAGCGCTGCCTCGTGTTCGACGAAACCGTCCCACGCCCGCGGCCACGCGAAGTCGGTCACCCCGGCCACGAGGACCGTGCCCATCACCCGGTCGGGCAGGGCGGCGGCGACCACCACCCCGTACGGCCCGCCGGAGGAGTGCGCGACCACCAGGAAGCGGTCGATCCCGAGCGCGTCCGCGAGCGCCTCGGTGTCCGCTGCCCAGTCGGTGAGCACGCGCCCGGGGGCGGGGGCGGAGCCGCCGTACCCCGGCCGGTCGGGCGAGACGACGCGGAGACCGGCCTCGACGAACCGTTCGTCCTGGTCCACGAGGTTCCACCGGCTCATCGGCGCCCCGTGGAAGAACAGCACGGGAGTGCCGTCCGGGTCGCCGATGTCGGTGTAGGCGATCTCGCGCCCGCGGAGTTCGATCCTCGTGTCCTGCATGTCGCGCGCACCCGCTTTCGTCGGCAGAGCCGGTCGGAAGGACCGGTCGGCAGTGCCCGAACGTTAGGCGGAGCCCGGCCCGGGGGCAAGCGGGACCACCGCGGGGCAGGACCGTGCGCGGGAGCTAGGGCATGTTCGGCGGACACATACCCTGCTGCGCGTCGCCCCAGCGGCACTTGCACTGCGTTCTCATCAGTCGACAGCCAAACCCGGGCTGACTCCTACTTCGGCCTTGTGCCAGCACCACTGGATACGCCGCTCGCGACGGGCAGCATCCACCGAACACGCCCTAGACCACCGGTGGAAGGGGACGGTTGGAGTGGATCCGGCGGTGCGGGTCGACCCGGTCCCGGATCTGCGACAGCCTCCGAAGGGTCTCGGGTTCGTACATGGCACCCACCTCGTCCCCGGTCACCGGGCCGAAGCTCAGGTTGGCGGAGCGGCCCAGCGTGTGCGGCGCGAAGAGCTCCGCCACCTCGGCGCGCAGCTCGGCCATGGCGGCGGTTTCGCCGGTTCCGTCGGTGCCGGTGAAGGTGAGCACGCTCAGGGCGTGGGCGGCCGTCCGGTGCCCCACGGCGTTCGGGACCTCGGGCGGCCGGGCCAGGGCACCGCCCAGTTGGCGCAGCCAGACCACGCTCATGAACGGGCGCTCGGCCGCCACGAGCCGGGCGAGTTCGGTGAGGGCACCCGGCGCCACGGTGTCCACGAGGAGGGCTTCGCCACGGAAACCGGCCTGGTCGTCGTGCTCGTCGAAGACCGTCCCGGACTCGGTGTAGGGGAGTTCGCGCAGGGTGTCCATGAGCACCGGGGCGGCGGTACGCAGCGGCGCCACCACCGGTGGACCGTCCGCCGGCGGCCCGGACCAGGCCAGGGAGACCTGGACGATCAGGCGTCCGCGCATGGGTTCGGGCACGCCTGCCACGTCCGGGTAGACCAGGGCGGACACGCCCGACGTCAGTTCCCCGGGGGTGCCCTCGGCCCACCGGAGCCACGCCTCCAGCACGTCCGGGTGGTCGGTCGCGTCCAGGAAGAGGCTGCCGCCGTACAGGCGCGCCACCGGGAACAGGTCGAACTCCATGGCCGTGACCAGCCCGAACGAACTCCCTCCACCGCGCAGCGCCCAGAAGAGGTCCCGGTCGCTGTCGGCGTCCACCCGGCGGTGGCACCCGTCCGCGGTGACCAGGTCGATGCCGCGGACATGGTCGGCGGCGTACCCGTACCTGCGTGCCATCAGGCTCAGACCCCCGCCCAAGGTGTAGGAGACCGCGCCCACCCCCGGCGCGCTGCCCGAGAGCGGCGCCAGACCATAGGCGGCCGCGGCGTCGATCACGTCCTGCCAGGTCGCCCCGGCCCCGGCCCGCGCGGTGCGCCGTTCAGGGTCGACCTGCACCTGGGAGAGGTTCCGGGTGTCCACCACGATTCCTCCGCGCATCCCGGCGCCGTGCCCGTGCCCGGTGCGCTGGGCCGCAACGGTAAGGCCGAGATCGGCGGCGACCGCCACAGCGGCGCGCACGTCCTCGGCGGTGGCCGCCTCGACCACGGTGTCGGGTTCGTGCCGGTCCAGCAGCTGCATCCCCGAGCGGCCCCGCTCGTGGCCCTCGCTTCCGGGGGCGTGCACCGGGCCGGCCACCCGTGTGCGCAGTTCTGTCATGACGTCGGTCCCCGCCGAGGCCGCGGCCGTTGCTGCTCGCTTGGTCTCATTCATGCGGCCACCGTAGGAAGCTTTGCGGACACATCTCGGCCGCAATGGCTGGCAGCATGGAGGTATGAGCGCGGAATCGGTACGCGGGACCATGCCGCAGCGGCTGCTGCGCCTGCTGTCCCTGCTCCAGGCCCGGCGCGAGTGGAGCGGCGGCGAGCTCACCGAGCGCCTCGGCGTCAGCGCCCGCACCCTGCGCCGCGACGTCGACCGCCTGCGCGACCTCGACTACCGGGTGGCGGGAACCCCGGGCGCGGCCGGCGGCTACAGGCTGATCTCCGGCCGCGACCTGCCGCCGTTGCTGCTGGACGACGAAGAGGCGGTCGCGATCGCGCTCGCCCTGACCACCGCCACCGGGGTCGAGGAGAGCGCGCTGCGCGCCCTGGCCAAACTCGAACGAGTCCTGCCCGTACGCCTGCGCCCCCGGCTGACCGCCGTGGGCGGCTCCGCGTCCGTCGTCCCGCACCCCGACACCCCCGGCGTCGACCCCTTGGTCCTGGGGGTGCTGGCCGCGTGCAGCCGGGACCGGGCGGTCACCGACTTCGCTTACAGCGACCGCTCCGGGAACCTCAGCGAGCGCCGCGTCGAACCCCACCACCTGGTCTCCCACGGCGGCCGCTGGTACCTGCTAGCGCACGACACGGACCGCGACGCCTGGCGGACCTTCCGGGTGGACCGGCTCCACGGACCCAGGCCCACCCACGGGCTGTTCGGGCCCAGGGAGCTGCCCGCCCCCGACCCCGCCACCTTCCTCACCCGGCACTTCGCCCGGGGCACGTACCGCCACACGGTGGCGGTGTACCTGGACCTGCCCGAGGAGGAGGTCCGCGGCCGGTTGTACGGACCTCTGCCCGGCCGGATCGCTCCGTTGGGCCCCGACCGCTGCGAGGTCCGGGTCAGCGCCGACTCCCTGGACCTGGTCTGTCAGTACACGGCGGTGGTCCTGTCCCTGGGCGCCGCGTTCACCCTCGACGCCCCCGCCGAAGTACGGGAGCGCCTCACCACGGTGGCCGCCCGAATCAGCCGGTGAAGGCGCGCGTTTTCACGCTCGGGGGAGTGGCGCGTTAGTCTCGCCCCGTGAGCACCTCGACCGCGCAGCCAGCCGCCCTGTCCGACGTCACCGCCGCCTTCGAGGAGGTCTATCCGCCGCAGTGGGCGGCCTCCTGGGACGCGGTCGGCCTGGTCTGCGGGGACCCCGCACAGCCGGTCGAGAAGATCCTGTTCGCGGTCGACCCGGTGGACGCCGTCGTCGACGAGGCCGTGACTTGGGGCGCCGACCTCATCATCACCCACCACCCGCTGATGCTGCGCGGGGTCACCAGCGTGGCCGCCCACACCCCCAAGGGCCGGATCGTGCACCGGCTGATCCGCTCCGGGGTGGCGCTGTACACCGCGCACACCAACGCCGACACC
This sequence comes from Nocardiopsis nanhaiensis, assembly GCF_054778635.1. NCBI lineage: Bacteria > Bacillati > Actinomycetota > Actinomycetes > Streptosporangiales > Nocardiopsidaceae > Nocardiopsis > Nocardiopsis nanhaiensis. The sequence goes on along the minus strand of NZ_BAAGZJ010000132.1, from coordinate 2,942 downwards.
GCCGCGCCCGGGGTCTCCGACGCCCTGGCCCGCGCGGTCGGCCTCACCGGGCAGCTGCGTCCGCTGGAGCCGGACACCACCGACCCCGAAGGCCGACGCGGCATCGGCCGTATCGGCGAGCTGGCTGAGCCGCTCGTCCTGCGGGACTTCGCCGACCGGGTGGCCCGGGGACTGCCCGCAACCGCGGGCGGTATCCGCGTGGCCGGGGACCTCGACCGCCTCGTCACCACAGTCGCTGTCTCCGGGGGAGCGGGTGACTCCCTGCTCGGCGCGGCCCGGGCCGCCGACGTGGACGCCTACGTCACTTCCGACCTGCGCCACCACCCCGCCTCGGAGTTCGTGGAGGAACCCGGCGGTCCGGCGCTCATCGACACCGCGCACTTCGCCAGTGAGTGGCCGTGGCTGGCCGACGGTGCGAACCAACTGAACGACGCACTCGGGCGCGCGGGAGGCCCCAAGGGGGCTAACGTGGAGATCCGCGTGTCAACCACCGTGACGGATGCCTGGTCACGGACCTTCCAGCACGTGTAGACCAGGCACGTGCAGGGCACGTGTACCACCTGCTCGAAGACCACAACTGCACAGGGCGCGGGCGGCCTCCCCGGCCTCCCAACCGCGATTCCCAGGAGACCCCAAGTGAAAGCCGAACCCGCCGCTCAGGCCAGACTGCTCGACCTCCAGGAGCTGGACACTCAGCTCCAGCGTCTGGACCACCGTCTCCAGAGCCTGCCCGAGATCGCCGAGGCCGCCGAGCTCAAGGAGCGCGTCGACTCCCTCGACGCCGAGCTCATCTCCGCCCAGACCAAGGCCTCCGATGTGGCCCGTCACCAGCGCAAGGCCGAGAGCGACGTCGACCAGGTGCGTTCCCGCGCCGACCGGGACACCAAGCGCCTGGAGTCGGGGCAGGTCACCAATGCCAAGGAGCAGCAGAGTCTGCAGGCCGAGATCGAGTCGCTGGGCCGCCGCCAGGCGGAGCTGGAGGAGATCGTCCTCGAAGTGATGGAGCAGGCCGAGGCGGTCAGCTCCGACGTCGCACGCCTGACCGAGGAGCGTGAGATCGCCGTCGCGAAGTTCACGGAGGTCACGGCGCGCCGCGACACCGCCGCCGCCGAGATCCAGTGGGACCGCACCCGCGCCACCCAGGACCGCGAGCGGGTCGCCGGCGAGGTCCCCGACGACCTGCTCGCCCTGTACGACAAGCTGCGCGTCCAGTACGACGGTGTGGCTGCCGCTCCGCTGCGCTACGGTCGCTGCAACGGCTGCAAGCTCGCCTTGAGCACCATGGAACTCAACGAGATCCGAGCCACCGCCGCTGACGAGGTCGTGCGCTGCGACGACTGCCGTCGCATCCTGGTGCGCACCGAGGAGTCGGGGCTCAACACTCCCGCCTCCGAATGAGCAAGGGCTGGGGTGCGCCGGACACCGAGCCGACCCGGCTGGTTCTGCTGAGACACGGTCAGACACCGCTGTCCGTCGAACGCCGCTTCGCCGGGCGCGGTGACATCCCGCTCACCGATGAGGGCCACGCCCAGGCGGAGGCGTCCGCGCTCCGCCTCGCCGGATGGGGGTTCGACGCGGTGGTCTCCTCACCGCTATTGCGCACCCGGCAGACCGCCGAGTACGCGGCGCGGCTCCTGGGTCTGCCCATGGAGACCGACGAGGGTTTCGTGGAGACCGACTTCGGTGACTGGGAAGGGCTGACCTTCGCGGAGGCCCGGGAGCGTGCTCCCGAGCAGGTCAGCCGCTGGCTGGCCGACCCGGAGACGGGCCCGCCCGGCGGCGAGAGCTTCGCCGAGGTGTCCCGCCGCGTCGGCAAGGCCCGTGAAGCCCTCCTCGAACGCCACCCGGGCCGCCGGGTCCTGGTGGTCAGCCACGTCACCCCGATCAAGGTCGTCGTCCAACAGGCGATGCTGGCCCCGGTCGGCGCGCTGTATCGGATGCACCTGGACACCGCGTGCCTGACCGAGGTGGACTGCTACGCGGACGGACCCCAAGTGGTGCGCTCCCTCAACGACACCGCCCATCTGGACCGGGAGACCTCGCGCGGACCGGTAGACTGACCCGCAGAGGGGGAGTCGGCCAGGCGGTCGCGGCCCCGCGCCCAGCGCGGGTTCGAGGAAAGTCCGGACTCCACAGGGCAGGGTGGTCGGTAACACCGACCCGGGGCGACCCGCGGGAAAGTGCCACAGAAAACAGACCGCCACCGCTTGCGGTGGTAAGGGTGAAACGGTGGTGTAAGAGACCACCAGCGGCCGGAGTGATCCGGACGGCTTGGTAAACCCCACCCGGAGCAAGGTCAAAAAGGGAACCTTCGGGTTCCCGCGCGGATGTTCGAGGGCGGCCCGCCCGAGTTCGCGGGTAGACCGCACCGAGGCCGTCGGCAACGGCGGCCCCAGATGGATGACCGCCCGGTCTTCGGACCGACAGAATCCGGCTTACCGGCCGACTCCCTCCTCCACATACTCGTACTCACGCCGGTGTCCGGGAGCCTCTCGCGATGGACACTCGTGGTCGGCCGCTGCGAGGGCACATCAAGACGACGAGCGGTCAGCTGCGCGCGGATGCGACAACGAGGCAGAGCCAATTCACACAGTGACTCTGCCTGTGCCCGTACACCCAAGGCCGAAGAAGCGATCTCTCCCGAAACTCGGCGGGTTCCGAACGAACCCGGACCAAATTATCTTGAGTGGATTGCAGTTCGGTTCGCCAGTGCGTCAAACGTCGTCTAGGCGGCCTTTGAACTCCTTGAGGTCTCCCTCTTCTCATATGCCTATTGGGCTGCATGTGATCTAGGCTTTCCTGCGGGCTTGGTTCGCCCTCCTTTCCCGCCGCGTGATTGTGGCCGTCTCCGCTGCGCGCGTCAAGGTCGTCGCCATCGAGCGCTTCGCGCGTCAACGGCGCTCCACCTTGACCCGCTCCGCTGCGACGGCGGGTTGGCGGCT
>NZ_BAAGZJ010000131.1:0-13844 GCF_054778635.1 Nocardiopsis nanhaiensis | reverse complement strand
GGACGGCTCGAACACCTGCGCGGCTCCGCACTCGGGTTCCGCAACCTGACCAACTACATCGCCCGAAGCCTGCTCGAGACCGGCGGCTTCGGACCCCAACTCCTACACCCCCGATTGGGATGAGCCGACAAAGATCCCCGGAACGAAGAACTGGGTGTAGTTCCCGCCCGGTACCTGGATCGCCCCACCGAACACAAACACGAACAGCAGAATGAACATGACAGGCTGTACGACCGCGTACATGATGAGCACATCGGGAGAGCGCAGGATGCGCTTCAGATTGCGTTGAGCCATCAACCAGACATCGGTGAACCACCAGCCGAGCCCGCCCTCGGACTGGGTGTCGGTGCTGGAGAGCGCCGTGATCCGGTCGTCCTGCAAGACGTTCATCGAGATTCCTTCTGCTCTGCTGTCGGACCCGCGCCGCTCCCCGAGGAAGCGTCCACCAAGGCAAGGAAGGCGTCGTCGAGGCTGGGTCGTCGGATATGCATGTCCAGAACACCGACTCCCGCCTCACCGAGCCCGTGCATCAGTGAGGGCAGGGTATTGGCCGCTTCGGGCACCACAACCGTGAGCAGGCCCGTCTCCTCGTCGACCACAGGGTCGTGTCCGACCCGGGACCGGGTCACCTCGATCGCAGCGTTCCTCTGGGCGAGATTGTCGAGGTAGATCTCGATGTAGTCGCCGCCCACGCGCCGTTTGAGTTCGTCGGGGGTACCCTCGGAGATCACCGATCCGTGTTGAATCACCGTGATGGTGTCCGCCAGCCGATCGGCCTCCTCCAGGTACTGCGTGGTGAGCAGCACCGTGGTGCCGTCCCCGGCGAGCTCCTCGATGAGGGCCCACAACCTCAACCGGGCCGCAGGATCGAGACCGGTCGTGGGTTCATCGAGAACCAGGAGCCGAGGGCGGTTCATCATGCCCGCCGCCAGGTCCAACCGGCGCCGCATACCACCCGAATACGTCTTGGCCCGACGCTCGGCGACATCGGTCAGACCGAACCGGTCCAGCAGTTCCTCGGTTCGCCTGCGTGCGTCCCGCAGAGTCAGTCGTCCCAGGCGGCCGAGCATGATCAGGTTCTCCCGACCGGTCAGCACTTCGTCGACCGCCGCGTACTGCCCGGTCAGGCCGATCATCCTCCTGACCTTCTGCGGGGATCTCGTGACATCGACCCCGTGCACCCGGGCCGCCCCCAAGTCCGGCCTGGAGAGTGTGGCGAAGATCCGTACAGCACTGGTCTTGCCGGCTCCGTTGGGACCGAGGAGGGCGGTGACACCCCCTTCCCGAACCGTCATGTTCAGGTCGTCAAGGGCTGTCACCTTCCCGAACCTTTTGGTCAACCCCTCGGCGATGATCGCCGTATCCATACGTTTTCCTCATATCACCTGTCGATGGCAACGGGATGTTCGTCTAATTGTTCGACTCATGGAAGAATCGACTTCTTGATGATGTGAGGATTTCTCATATCCTCACAACAACACCAAACCCCACCCGGAGCGACACCCATGTTACTACCGCACCACAGCGCGCTACAGAGAATGACCGGATCCGGCCATTCGGACATAGGGAGATTCACACGAAACGGCATTTGACCACCATAGGGCCCATTTTATTGGAATCCGGGAAACCCTCGATACCATGACCGCCGGGCGAGTTGTAGAGACGAAAGGTTTCCAGATTCCCGGGCGGCACATGAGCAGGCATCGCAGGCCTTCACACCACCTCGCCGCGCCCTACTCAACCTGGGCGCCGAGCATCCGGGGGATCCTCACCGCAGCCCCAACGCGGCCGACCTGTGGTGGTCGGGCACAGGGCTCGTTCAAGTTCCCGAAGGGTCGGGTTCGTCACTGATGCCGAAGAACGGTAGAGCCCGTTCGGGTAGATCACGGATCGCGCGGGTGGTCTTGGCGATGTTGTCCGCCCCGATGGTCTGGAGCACCCCGTTGGCCAGGTTCCTCAGGGTCGCCATCGCTCTTGGTGCGCTGCCAGTGTGCACCGTGCAAGCATCCTCGGCGAAGGTGACATCGCGGATGTCATGGCTGGAGTTCTCTATCCTCCACTGGCCGCGCACGTAAGCGGCCAACTCGGCCGGTGAGGCCTGGAGGGCATCCAGACTGGTCAGGGCGTAGACGGTTTCGCGGGTCTGCTTCTTGCCCGTGGGCTGGCGGCGGCGGTGGACCCTGAGGGCGAGCTTGGCGTGCGGGAAGGCGATACCACCGAGGCTGTCGGCGATCGCCATGACCTTGATCGAGCGGGACTCAGCTCGGCCGTGACCGGTCTCGGAGCGGGTGTGGGCGATGGGGATCTGCGACCAGGGAAGGGTCGAGATCTGCCGGTGCGCGTTGGGCGTGGAGTAAGCCGCGCGGCGCGGTGCCCGCATGGGCCGTTTCCGCGCGGCTCCTCCCCGAACCGGACAGGCGAGTTTCCCCGCATCACGGCTCTCCAGTAGTGCTACTGAGCATCGGACCGCTGATGGATGTGGGCATGGCACCGGGCACAGACGATCAGGGGCCTCCGTCGTCTGGCCCGCATGACCTGGACCCATCGGGGTGTGGCCCTGGCGTTGTATCGGTTGAGGTCAGCGAGTCTCTTAACGTGGTGGACGGTAATCCCGTCGTGAGATTCGCACAGTTCGCAGACCCCAGCACTGAGCCGGGCGGTGAGCTGACGGCCCCGCCTGGTCGGCCACGCACCGTCAAGGAGACGGACGTGCCTGCGCCGACGCAAGGGAATGCCGCCGAACCTGGCGGTGAACACCTTGCCTGCCGGGGTGCGCTGGACCGCTTCGAAGCACCGGCGTTTCCCGAAAGGGGTCTCGACGGTGCTCTTGTGTCGGTCCCGCATGACCCAGGGCGGGCGACGGTGTTTGGCCGCCAAGGTCGAGAACAGCGACCGTTCCATGTACTGGCGGAGCTTGTTCAGCCAGTTGATGTTCTCGGCCATTTGGAAGTACTGGACGTAGCCGCGGTACTCACTTCCGTAGGCGGCGACGATATTGTAGTCGCTGGTACGGATGAGATCATTGCGGATCAGGGGTTTGCCCTGTCCGCGCTGATAGGACCGGCATCTGGTGTTGACGACCTCCGGTGGCACCCCAAGGCCGATGGATCCGTTGAGGACCCGCCGCCCCAGGTTGTGCCAGGTGTCGTTGTGTCTGGTCCAGATGTCATAGCCGAGGAACCGCGCCTTGTGGGTGCGGGCGTGTGTGATCAGGGTCTTCTCCGCAGAGAGCCGGAGTTTGAGCTCATCGCGTAGAAACACGGCGAGCTGTTCCTTGATCTGCTCGGCTTCGACCTTCGAGCCGACGAATCCGAGGAGGTGATCGTCGGCATACCGGACATAGCGCTGCCGCCGGTAGCCGGGGTCGTTGACGTCCACACTCGGGATCGATTTCTGGTGTTTGCGCAGGTTGCGCACCTTGGCGCGGTCTCCTTTGCGTTTCCAGGAGCCGATCGTCGCGGTGACGTTGCCGTACTCCCGACTCTTGCGGCGTGTAGTGCCCGGGGTGAAGGCCGGTATCAGTTTCTTCTCGACAAAGGTGTCGAGACGGTCGAGATAGATGTTGGACAGGATGGGCGAGACCACACTTCCCTGCGGTCCACCGGAGTAGGTGGCGTGCCAGGTCCAGTCCTGCATGTATCCCGCCCGCAGCATGTCCTGCACCAGGGCCAGGACATGTCGAAACGATCTCATCAAGTGCCGTGTGGCAGCCGCGACCGGGGCGGAAGCCGTGCGACCTGGCCGAGAACTGGGGTTCGTAGTAGGCCTCCAACAGCAGGCGCACCACCTCACCGACCAGTTTGTCCGACCAGGTTGGCAGCCCCAGGGGCCGCAGACCTCCGCCCTTCTTGGGGATGTGCACCCGCCGGACCGGAGAGAACCGGTAGCGCTCAGCCTTCAACAGGCCGATGATCTCCCGGGCCGTGTCCAGGCTCATGCCGTCGGGTGTTTTCCCATCGACCCCGGGCGTCATCGCTCCGCCGTTGGCGTAGATGCGCCCGTAGGCGATCAGGAACAGCTGTTCGTTGAACAACTGCCGATACAGCCGCTCCAGGGGCAGACCTCGTCGGCCCCTGTCGCTCAGGACACCGAGCACTGTGTCAGCACTCTGCATTTCGCATACTGAATCGCCCCGGGTTGGCTAGAGACTCATGTTCTGTGCTGTGACCTGCGGTTCTAGGATGTTGTTGGCGCGCTTGAGCTCGCGGTTCTCCCGCTCCAGCTCCTTGATCCGCTGGGCTTCGGCTGTGGTAGTGCCAGGGCGGGCCCCGGTATCGACGTCGGCCTGGCGGACCCACACCCGCAGACCCTCGGCACCCACACCCAGCTTCGCCGCGACAGCCTTGACCGCCGCGCTGGTGGAGGCGTAGTCGCCCCGGCTCTGCTGGACCAGGCGCACGGCGCGTTCACGCAGTTCAGTGGGGTAACGCTTCGACATAACGGACTCAACCTATCCAAGGACTTCGAGTCTCCATCACACCCAGGGCGATTCATGCAGCGGTGGGAAGAGGTCGGCTACTCCTTCCGTTTGGACTGGCTGCTGCGCAACGCCACCGCGGTGGCAAGCGGCCGGGCCTCGTTCGACGCCGTGGGCAAGGTCACCGCGGAGCAGTTCCGGAAGGCACTGGCCGACTCGGTCAGCCACGTGGGCGGATTCCTCGACACGGTGTCGGGACGGCTGGGACTGGACCACAACCGCGTACTGATGGGCCGGGGCGCCTTTCCCGTGATCTCCAGGCTGCTGGAGCTCAACGGCGGCGATTTCGACGACGCGGCCTACCGGGACCGGGTGCTGTACTGGTACGTGCACACCGCCCTGTGGGGGCGCTACACCGGATCGACCGAGACCTACTGGCAACAGGACTTCGACACGGTCGCCGAATCCGGGGTGGACGGGCTCATCAGGTCCTTGGAGCAGGTCCGGGGCGGCAGCCTGGAAGTGCGGCCGGAGGACTTCGAAGGCTCCACCAGGGGGTCGCGCTTCTATCCGCTGCTGTACATGCTCACCCGGGTCAAGGGTGCGCGCGACTTCGGCAGCGGGTTGGAACTGCGGGCGGAGATGCTCGGCAAGATGTCCTCCCTGGAGGTGCACCACCTCTTCCCGAAGAGTGTGCTGCACAGCGACTACGAGCGCGGGCACATCAACGCGATCGCCAACTTCTGCTTCCTCACCCAGCAGAGCAACCTCAAGGTGTCCGACCGCAGGCCCGAGGAGTACTTCCCCGAGGTCGAGGACCGCCACCCCGGCGTCCTGGCGTCCCAGTGGATACCCACCGACCCGGACCTGTGGAAGGTGGAGAACTACCTGGACTTCCTCGCCGCCCGCCGAGAGCTGCTGGCGGAGGCCGCCCAGTCCTTCCTGCAGGAACTGGCCACCGGTTCCCGCCCGCCGGCCGACGAACCGCTGCGTCCGGTTACCGTGCTCTCCGACGAGCCCGACGACGCGCGCAGCGTACAGATCCGGGAGATGGTCGAAGAGCTGCTGCGCCAGGGCTACGCCGAGCCGGAACTGGACACGGTGATCGCCGACCCGACCAGCGGCCGCCCGATCGCCGAGGCGGAGGCGTTCTGGCCGGACGGGCTACAGCACGGGGTGGGCAAGCCGGTGGTTCTGGAACTCGACCCGGAACAGGCGGACCTGCCCCGGCTGCAGCAGTTGGGGCACGAGGTCTTCACCTCTGTGGACTCCCTGCTGGGCTTCGTCAACCGCCTGGGCAGGGAGGCCGCGGGGACCGTCGAAGAGGAAACACGTGCGGACGGGGCCCCGGCCGACGGCCCGCAGACCGCCGACTTCGGGCGGGCCATGCTCTCCATCTACGAGAGGGCCAAGCAGGAGGCCGACTACACCGCCTCGTTCTTCCTGGGGATCCTGTCGGAGCTGGGGCCGCTCGGCACCGCGCGCAAGCTCCTGAACTCCCCCGCGGTCTCGGACGGATTCGCCAACCTGTGGGAGCGGGGCCGCCTGGACCTGACGGTCGAGGCGCTGGTGCTGCAGCCCGAGTTCGCCCCGCTGTTCACCGAGGAGGAGCTGGGCCGTGCCCGGAACCGGCTGGAGCAGTTCGGGCACCGGTTCGTGGAAGTGTGAGGAGGAACGGCGAGGATTAACGGATTAACGGTGGACACCACCGGTGCCCGTTCCGTGAATTCACGCATCTACTAGCTGGGGAAACGTGGAATTCTGCGCCTTCCACCGATGAGTTAAGGCATTGTTACGCGACCGTCCCACCAGCCGAGGCAGGAAATCGAACGCGGGCCGCGGGGCAAGCACCCGGATGGTTTCAAAAGTGAGGTTCCGGGCTGTTCCTTCGCTTCCGTCGCGGCACACCCTGTCGCACCCGGGCCTTCTCTTCCCTGCCCCTGGCCAGGCCTGCGGCCGCGGCGGAAGGGCGAAAGGCGAGCCCGAAAACTGAGTGACCTGGGCATTCCCCTGCGCCTTTCGCGCGCTCCCACGTGTATGCCGATAAAGCTCGGATCTCCGATTCTGGGTTTCGGGGGCTCTCGTTGAAACCGGCATGCGCGGCAATGGTACTTTCAGGAACGGATGCATCGAGTATCCCCTGACCTCTTCCCAAGGAGTGCCATTGAACGCGCCCGGGCAGCGCGAGCCCGCCAGTTTTTCCGCGGAAGAACTGGCCGACCCGAGCATCGACCCCACGACCCTGCGGCAGATCGCCGCCGCCCGCCCCGACCTGTGGCGGCTGGTCCACGACCACCCGAACTGCGACCGCGAGCTCGCCGGATTCATCGAGCAGAACACACCTCCGGCCGCCCCGCCGCAGCAGCCCCCGGGTGCGCCGCAGCCGGGGGGCCAGCCCCCACAGGCCGCACAGCAGATGGCCACGGGGGCCAGACAGGTGGCGGACGGCGCGAAGACCTACTTCACCAATACGGTCGCGCCCGCCGCCAGGAGCGCGACCCGGACGGTGAGCGAGAAGTCCGGACTGTCATCGGGGTCCGTGCACTGGACGACCTGGTTCCAGTTCGCGCTTCCCGCAGTCGCGCTAATCGGCATCATCGCGCTCTTCATGCCGCTCGCCTCGGTGTCGGCCATGGGACGCACGGAGACCATCAACTACTTCTCCGAGGATGCGCCCAGCGGCGAGGGTGTCGCCATGCTCACCCTGTTCCTGCTGGTCATCGGCTTCGCCGTGGTTTCGCTGCTGACCGCCAAGAAATGGGCCGTCATCACCACCGGCGTCATCGCCATCCTCGCCGGCCTCTTCAGCATGCTCAACGGCTTCGGTACGTCGGCCGCCATCAACGACCTGGGCTTCGGCTCCGTCGGCGCCGGCGCGATCCTCCTGGGCATCGTCGGTACCGCGATGCTGGTCACCGCGATCATCACGATGCTGCCGAAGCCCAAGCCCGGCCCCCAACAGCCGTATGGTCCTCAGCAGCCGCCGCACCCCCACCAACAGCAGATGCGCCCGCAGTACCCGGCCCCTCACCAGCAGGCCCCTCTCCAGCAGCAGATGCCTCCCCAGCAAGGTCCCCCGCAGCAGGGTCCCCCGCAGCACTGAGCGGGTCATCCGCACGGGGGCGGTACCGGGTCGGTGCCCGGCGCCGCCCCCAGTGGGTTCACAGAGCCCGCAGCACCACCAGGTGGCAGGTGATGTTCTCCTTGGCGTGGTAGACGCTCTGCGGGCTGGTCTCCTCCAGCCGCGCCGCGCCGGACTCCTCCAGTGCCTCGGCCCGGGCCTTGTACCCGTGCGGTTCCCAGATGCGGTCCAGGACGGTGACCACGACCGGCGCGCCGGGGCGGGCCACCCGCACCAGTTCGTCGAGCGCTTCGGGACCCACGTGCCCCTCGGTCAGGGTTCCGACGCAGATCACCGCGTCGTAGGATCCGTCGTCGGCGGAGAGGCGCTGCGTCAGGTCGGCCTTGTCGAGGTTGCGGTAGACCCCCTTGGCACGCGCGTGGTCCAGCATCGCCGAGGACAGGTCGATGCCGTCGATGACCTCCAGGCCGTGCCCGGCCAGGGCAGCACCGACCAGTCCGGTCCCGCAGCCCGCGTCGAGGACCTCCGCCCGCGGCCGGTCGGCCAGGAGGCGGCTCAGCCGCTCGGCGGCGTGTACGGGGGCCGCGTAGCCCATGCCTTCGGTGGTGTCGTGCTCGTAGGTCTCGGCCCACTCGTCGTAAGTGCTCTCGCACTCGGCTGGGCTCTTCAGGGCGTACACGCGGTCCAGAATCTTGCGGGGCTCGCTCATACTCGGCCTCTCCTCACAGTCGGCGTCCGGTTGTCAGCACTCCTGCTTTTCCGGCGAAACGGTCGGAAAACCTCAGAGGTGACCATACAGGGCAGGCGACGACGCTCCGGGGGTCGGCCCCGAGGGCACGAGGATGCCAATCCCTCCCTCCTAGCAGGACGAGCGCAGGAACGGGGGACTGAGAAGACTCGCCGGGCCCTTGCGATAGAGAGCGGCTGGCCGCCCGGTGGCCTGAGGACGGTAGTCACCGACGGGTTCAAGGAATCCGTTGGCTTTGGTGGCCTTTCGCCGAAAGTTGCTGGGGTCCAGAGGGCGCCCCCACACCACCTCGTAGACAGTGCGCAGGTCACTCAAGGTGAACGATGGGGGGCAGAAGGCCGTGGCGACGGTGGTGTACTCGAGCATGCTCCGGGTGCGCTCCACGGCATCCTCGACGATGCGGGCGTGATCGAAGGCCAGCGAGTCGGGCTGACGTTGGAGGTCGGCCACCGGAGCCCAGTAGGCATGCGCAGCGTCGGTTCCGCCCACGGGCGTGGGCAGGTCCGGCCCCAGAGCGAGGTAGGCAATGGTCACCACTCTGCCACGAGGGTCCCTGCCCGGGTCGCCGTAGGCGCCGATTTGCTCCAAGTGCAGGCGAGCACCGTCGATTGCGGTCTCCTCCCACAACTCCCGGTGGGCCCCCTCATCGAGCGTCTCATGCGCCCGCACCCGCCCGCCCGGGAGTGCCTCACGCCCCAGGAAGGGGTCGGCACCCCTCTCCACCAGCAGAACCATCAGATTGTCGTCCCTGATCGTGAAGATAGTGAGGTCCACGGTCACCAGCGACAGTTCGACGCCCGACGACCTCTTCAGCCGGTCATCCACCAAAGCCCCCTTAAAGGTCATCTTGACTTAAACTCGTATGCTGACTTACGGTCAACTTGACCATAACCCCCTCGAGGCAGGGAACGGCATGAGCACCCTCCATGCAACGCCAGGTCAGGAAAGCCCCACCAAAGAACCCACCGACGCCACACGCCACTTGTGCGTCGGTGTCTACGTCAACGAGAAGTTCCGCGATCTCGTCATCAGCGAGATCTGCACGGCCCCCTATCGCAGGGCGGCCCCCTCATACGGCTTCGACCTCGTCCCCGTCATGCGCCACGCCTGGTGGGCCGCCCACTTGTCGGCGCTCCTGAGACTGACCATGCTGACGCCGGTGGTCGCACCGCTCTTCCTCGGTCTCACCGTGACAACAGCGCTCATGGCAGGTGGTCTCACACTCCTCATACTGCTGGACCGAGCGGTCGCCCTTTCCACAGAGATCGCGCGCTCCGACGATCCCCTGGTCTACCGCCGCAAGAAGCGGAAACGCTCCTTGAAGATCCCATCCACAAGTGACTGGAAGTACCGGAAAGAGGCCCTCAGGCTCAAACGAGTCGGGGTGGCAGCACTGACCGTCGCGCTCATTATGGCCCTTCTGGGGAGCAGCGCCCCAGGGCAGGCGATCCTCGCAGGTTATCTGGGATGTGTTGTGCTCGGGGTAGCGATCCTCGTTGGGGTGGCTCAACAGATTCGCATCAATCGCATCCAAAAGGATGACGAGCTGCGGCCGACGAAGCTCTCTCAACGTGAAAGGGACGTGGCAGCCCAGCAGGATCACCCTTGCGTCGTCTATCGCCGCCCACCGCACAAGGGCAAAGACGACGAGGAAAGCCCTGTGTTCACGCTCTTCGGCGAAGACTCACCGTTCGTTGGCGCGGGCGAACTCATCCACCAGTGGAACCCACCCATGAGCATCCAGCTCCTGCGGGCCGGCAGCGATGACCAACCGCTGCACCAGCGGGAGTATCCCACTCCGCCTTTCAAGACCCACGAGCTGGTGGACCATCTGCGAAAGGCAGTCAGCCAACTCCTGCGTGACGACGAGGATGTCCGACTCCCCGTGGACGTGCGGGATCGGGTGTACATCGCAGAATCGGACGTCTCCAGTGACCGCTCCCTTCTCCGTGGACCGGTCGACGAGGCATCGATGCGCCACATCATCAACGCCCAGGACCCAACCCATTACCACTTTCTCGAGGTGAGCGTCCCAGACGCAGGCTCGGAACTCATGGCCACGGTCCTTCTCCAGGTCGACGTCCGCGGACGCACCCTCACGCTGTCCTTCGCCGCCTGCGCCCTGACACGGACCCCGGACAGCTTTCGAAAGGCCGAGGAGTTCGGTCAGAACGGCAAACGCGCAGCTGCGGGCGCCGCCTTCGGAGCATTGGGAAGCCTACCCCGTGAAGCAACTGCCTTGTGGAGACTAGCGCGCTACCCCTACGTCCTGCTTAAGGCCCTCGTGCTGTACCGACGAGATCTGACTCTGACGCCCATCCGAAACGTGGCCATCGGCAGTCGCATCAGTATCCGCCAGGAACAGGCGCAGGAGTGGAGCAAGGTACAGCTCGACAAGACCCGGGTCCTCGGTCACATGAAGAACATCGAGAGGCGCCTCCTCAAAGCAACGAGTGGCTTTCTCCACGCCCGCGGCATTGACATCTCCGAGTTCGACGACCGTGCGACGCAGATCATCAACAGCGGCATCGTCAACCTGGGCGGCACCAACGACATCAGCAACAACTCCGTCGGTGACGGAGCACAGACCCACAACAACGGTCCTCAGCAGTCCTCGGACTCCTCTCGGAACGGAAAAGCAGCATGAGCAAGGAGCATCTCCCGAACAACAACAGCGGCATCGTCAACCTGGGCGGCACCAACACGTTCAGCGGAAACGCGGTCGGTAACGGTGCCCGGTCGACCAATATCAGCTACCCCGTCAACGCCGGAGCCCGCGATGAGCCCTCCATCACCGAGATCGACCGGTGGGACCTCGGTGTGGTGACGATCCTGCCGGTGGAGACCCGGGCCGCGATCGACGCCTTCAATCTGACGCGGGAACCGGACAGCGGAGGGTTGTATTTCCGCACCGGCATGGTGAGCGAAAACGGAGACCCGCTGCGGGTGGCCGCGCTACAGACCCACAGCCCCGGGCAGCGGTCCGTGATGTCGGCCCTCGGGCATCTGCACCGGCGCTTCGCTCCCCGCCGATGGGTCCTGTTGGGGATCGGGGGCGGTCTTGATCCCGTCGACGCCCGGATCGGCAATGTCATCGTCTCCACGCGGGTCGTCTACTACGACCAGCGCAAGATCACCGAAGGGGAGGTCGTTCATTACCGCGGAGAGGAGCGGGAAGCTCCGGCCGAGATCGTCCACGCGGTGAACGCCTACTTCACCGACCACGGCTCCCCCGCCCCCATACGGGGCCAGGCGGCGGGATACGAGACCGAACCCTACTCGGTCCTCCCCGGGCTGATCGGGTCTGGCGAGGCAGTGATCGCGGCTCGCGACAGCGGAGTGCGCGGCTATCTGAAGCACTACAACGACAAGATCCTGGCTGTGGACATGGAATCCGGCGGCCTCAGCCAGTACTGGCAGGAGAACTCCGTGGGTGAGACCTCCAACCCCAGCTGGGTGGTGGTCCGGGGGATCTCCGACAACGCCGACCAGGCCAAGAACGACGACGGCCACGACCTGGCTGCCCGCAACGCGGCCCACGCCGTCAGGGAGCTGCTGCCCTACCTGTGCTGATCCGGGCAGGCGAATCGATCGCGGATCCACCCCTGCTGTTGGGAGCCCCATGTCTGCGTTCCTCTTAGGTGTGCTCAGTTCCCTGTTGGCCACAGCGCTCGTATGTGTGGCGGGGTGGATCCGGTCCGGACGGCCACGTTGGTGGTTGGTCAGGGCACTGGCCCGCCTCACCGGGACCGGAATCGTCCGCCTCTACCGCCAACAGCGATCCGCCGAGCAGGACATGGCACGCGATCTCGCCCGGGCCAGGTGGGTGAAGGTCCTGACCGGGCGGGGCAATACGCTGACCCGGGACGCGTTCGCGCCGCTCTGGTCGGACACGGCTGGCCGAAGCGTTCCCGTTCAGATCCTGATGCCCGAACCCTGCTCCGAGCCCGAGTCCTGGCTGACTCGGCGGGAAGAAGAGCTGGCTCGGACCGACCCTGGGCTGATTCGCGGAATGCTCAACAAGCAGATCCGGGCCAACACTGGATACCTGACACGCGTGGCCCAACAGCGCCCGGCGATCGAACTACGGACCTTCGACCTGCCGAACACCTTCCGCGTCGTCGCCACGGACCGCGCCGCCTATCTCACCTTCTACGGCAGGTACACGCACGGGCGGCACTCCCCCTGCCTCTACGTACGCGCCCCGGGGGTGCTGTACGAAGCAGCCCTCGACCTCTTCACCACCGTGTGGGCGGGAAGTACGCCCACTTCGGGGACCGGCGTATGACGTAGCTGACGAGCTGAGTGCCCGTGCACGGTCCTTCCCTGGCCCGCAGGGGCGCCCTCCCCGTGACATTGTGGTTGTTCTTGCTGTTCAGAGCCGGGTTCTGAGAATCTTCATGCTTTGGGTCCGAAACCCTTCAGATACTCAGGTCACCCTGGTCCTTGCGATTCTCGTGGGAGTCCCGATCCCTCTGCTGCTCCTCGCAGCCCAGGGGTTGGGGCGGACGGGACACCCGTGAAGCCGGGTGTCGCGTGGGCCCCGGTCACGACAGGGCCCGTCCGGTCCGTTTGAGCCCCGAGTGTCTCCGGCAGATTCCCGCACTGGCACCCCCGTCACCCGCTGACGGGGGTCAATGGGGCTGAGGTGGGGCCGGGGCCGCATGGTTCGACCCCGGCTGGATACAGAGCAGGTCGGTCAGTGACATCTGTCGCCGCGGGGCAGGGGGAGGCCGGATCTTCTGCGCGTGAGGGCGCGGTGACGCACAGGTCTCCTTTCCAGGGTTACTGGTATCCGCAACGCGGCGGCCTGCGCCGCTGTGCAGGGTGTACGCGAACCGGATGGCGGAGCGGGCCGCGGCAGAGGGCGGGCACGGTGACGCTCGGCGGGTTCGGGGGCAGCGAGAACGCGAAGAGGCGTTCACCGATGTGACCGGGTACCGACAGGAGGGCGAACATCAGGAGCCCGGAACAGGGGGCTGCGAAGGGGTTTCGCGCTGACATGCCTTCACCCTGGCACCCGCGGTGTGCGTGCGCAGGGACTTCGCACGACGAAGCTGTCCGGTTCAGGTCAGGGGTAAAAGGTGTGAGAATCCTGGATCCATGGAACTCCGTACCGCGCTGACGTGGGCTTCCACGGAGGAGACGGCTTTTACCGGGATGATTCGGGCGTGGATCGCCCGTGTGGGGTGCGCTGTCGGAACAGCGCACCCCGAGGTACCTACAAGGATGGCGCGATGCAGTCAGCGATCTAGCTTGTCGTTTAACGTGCTTGCTTGTCTCCAGGGTCACCTGTGGTGCCCGTTTTGTCCTTCTTCGGGACCCCGTGCCGGGGAGCTGGACGCTTGTTCGGCCTGCCCGCTGGACGGCCCGGACCGGCCCCGCAGGGTTTCGGTGCATCCACGCACTCCGGCAGGTCAGCGCGGATGTACCGAAACCCCCGACGCACCCTGGACGGACTCATCCGATACGGCTCCACCAGCCGGTGCCAGGGCAACCTGACCTGGCACACCAAAGACCGGGCCAGACGCAGCTGGGTATAGGCCACCAACACGATCCAGGACCACCGATCCGCCGATCGTGGGTCCCGTAGCCGA
>NZ_BAAGZJ010000130.1:0-13875 GCF_054778635.1 Nocardiopsis nanhaiensis | reverse complement strand
GGACAGTGGTGGTGGGGCCGTCGGCTGCGCATCTCCGACTGGTGCTTCGCCGTCCTCACCCTCCCCTTCAACGGGATCATGATGGTGGCCGGGGCCAGTAACCGTGTCAGCCTGCTGTCCACGTTCTCCCCGTCGACGAGTCGGGGGTTCCCATCCGCCTTGCGCCCCTCAGGGGCCTCGCCAACGAACAGACCGGCGGGAACCGCGTCCCGCCGGTCTTTCCCGTTCCCGGGTCCAGCGCACCTGCCGGACGTTGCGGATGAAGCCGGGGTCCAGCCCCCGCCCCGGACCCGGATTCCGCCGAAGCCGGCGGACCCCGCCTGAGCGGGGCGGGCCGTGAGAGGTCAGCTCTTGGTGTTGGTGGAGTACGAGTGCGCCCCGGTACCGGCCAGTTTGCCGCCGTCGACGATGAGGTACTCGTCACGGATGGCCGAACCGGCGAACCACGACTCCAGGATCTCCCTGGTCCCAGCCGCGTAGCGGGTCTGGGCGGACAGCGAGGAACCGGAGATGTGCGGGGTCATGCCGTGGTGGGGCATGGCGCGCCACGGGTGGTCGGAAGGTGCGGGTTGGGGGAACCACACGTCCCCGGCGTACCCGGCGAGCTGGCCGCTCTCCAGGGCGCGGACGATGGCGTCCCGGTCGCAGATACGGGCGCGGGCGGTGTTGATCAGGTAGGCGCCGCGTTTCATGGTGGCGAGGAGGCGGTCGTCGAACAGCCCCTCGGTCTCGGGGTGGAGCGGCGCGTTGACGGTCACGACGTCGCAGACGGGCACCATCTCCTCCGCGCTGGCGTGGAAGGTGAGGTTCAGTTCCTCCTCGACCTCGCGGGGCAGGCGGTGCCGGTCGGTGTAGTGCAGGTGCACGTCGAAGGGGGCCAGCCTGCGCAGGACCGCCAGGCCGATGCGGCCGGAGGCCACCGTGCCCACGTGCATGCCCTCCAGGTCGTAGGAGCGCTCCACGGAGTCGGCGATGTTCCACCCGCCGTCGAGCACCCACTGGTTGGCTGGCAGGTAGTTGCGGACCAGGGACAGGATCATCATGACCACGTGTTCGGCCACGCTGATGCTGTTGCAGTAGGTGACCTCGGCGACGGTGACGCCGCGCTCGATGGCGGCGTCCAGGTCCACGTGGTCGGAGCCGATGCCCGCGGTGACGGCCAGTTTGAGCTTGGGCGCGCGGGCGATGCGCTCGGCGGTGAGGTAGGCGGGCCAGAAGGGCTGTGAGATGACGACGTCGGCGTCGGGCAGCTCCCTTTCGAAGACCGAGTCGGGGCCGTCCTTGTCCGAGGTGACGACCAGGGTGTGCCCCTGGCTCTCGAGGAACCTGCGGAGTCCGAGTTCGCCGGAGACGCTGCCGAGCAGTTCTCCGGGGGTGAAGTCGATGTCGCTCGGAGCGGGCAGGGTCTGGCCGTCGGGGTACTTGTCGATGCGGGGCAGCCCGTCGCGGGCGTAGGTGTCTGGTTGGCCGCCGACGGGATCTGCATACAGTACACAGAGAATCTTCGCCATGGTGTCCTCCGCTGTGGCGTTGCCGGGTGGATACACCTCCAGGCTCACCCGCCGCTGACCGGCGGTCAAAGCGAAAGTACCTATGCGGTGATAGCCGCCGCCTATGCGCACGTGCTTCTGCGCCCCGCTCAGGCGCCCCGCTTTCGCACCCCGCTCAGGCGCCCGCGGTGCCGGCGCGCCTTGCCAGGTGCCGCTGGAGCAGGCGCTCCAGGTCACCGCGCACGTCCAGCCGCCGAACGACCTCCAGCAGCGCGCCCGCCAGCAGCGAACCGGGGTCGCGGTCCGCCACGACCAGGCCGACCCTCGGGTACCTGCCGGGATCCGTCATCCGCACGAGGCACATGCCCTCAGGCACCCCGAACATGTTCAGCCAGGCGTGGGAGACCACGCTCGACCACTGCCGCGTGGCCACGTGCGCGTAGAGCGCCGCGACCGTGTCGGTCTCGATCGCCGGGACCGCGGCGGCGCCCGCCTCGGCGAAGAAGCCGTCGAGGATGCGCCGGTTGCGCATGTCCGGGGTGAGCATGCACAGCGGCAGTTCGGCGGCCTCGGCCCAGCGCACCGTGCCGCGGTCGGCGAACCTGCCGTGCAGCGGGGTGAGGAGCAGGTAGCGCTCCTCGTACAGCGGTGTGATCCGCACGTCGCCCACCTCGCCGTCGTCGACGTAGGTGACGGCAGCGTCGAGGTCGAACTCCCCGAGCCGACGGGAGATCTCCTGCGACGGAAGCGATTCGAGCGCCACCCCGGCGTCCGGGTGGCGCTCGCAGAAGGGGGTGGTGAGCAGTGGCGCCACGGGAAGGGCCGTCGGGATCGCCCCCACGCGCAGTACCCCGGACAGGCTGCCCGCCATGGAGGACAGGTCCTCGTGCAGGGCGTCGCACTCGGCGAGGATGCGGTGCGCCCACCACAGGACTCGCTCCCCCTCCTTCGTGAGCCCCTCGTAGCGGCGGCCCCGGTGCACGATGGACACGCCGAGGTCGCGCTCCAGCTTGCTGATCCCGGCCGAGAGCGAGGGCTGGGAGACATGGCAGGCGTCCGCCGCACGTGCGAAGTGCCCCTCTCGGGCGAGCGCGGACAGGTACTCCATCTGGCGCAGGAGTACCGAGGAGGCCCGGCTGCCCATACGCCCGTCCGTGGTGGTCACCCCGTCATAGCTCCTCTTCTCCGCCCGCGTACTCGTTGTAGGTCAGCCGGGTCCGTTCGGTGTGTTCGTTCATCAGCGCGGTGGCCGCGTCGACGTCGCGCGACTCGATGGCCCAGAGGAGCTCCTCGTGCTCGTCCCACGAGGCGGAGCCTCGGATACGGGCGACCGGGGTGTAGTACCAGCGCACCCGGCGGTCGACCTGGGCGGCCAGTTCGGTGAGCACATTGTTGCCGGAGGCGACGGTGATGGTGCGGTGGAACTCGGCGTTCAGCCGGACCACGGCCTCGGTGTCGCCCGTCTCGGTCGCCCCCCGGCCCGTGGTCACCAGCTCCTTGAGGTGGGCGATCTGCTCTTCCGTGGCGTTCTCCGCGGCGAGCCGGGCGGACTCGGTCTCCAGCATCGAGCGGACCACCAGCAGCTGGTCGGCCTCAGTCTCGGTGGGCGTGTGCACGAACGCCCCGTAGCCGGGGTGCAGGTCCACCCACCCCTCGTTGCTCAACCGTTGCATCGCTTCACGCACCGGTTGGCGGGAGACCCCGAGCTGCTCGGCGAGTTCGGTCTCCACCAGGTGCTGCCCCGGGGACAGCGCCCGGGTGGTGATGAGGTCGAGGATCGCCTCGTAGACGGCTTCACGTAGAGGCACGGGCCTCTGGATCCTGCCTGCGGCGGGTTTCAGCCCCTGCGTTGACATGGGACGGCTCCTGGTCTCTCAGATCTGGGGTTTTCTCAGAAGTGTAGACAGTGTACGAAATCCTTTCCGGATCACCCTGGCAGTTCCACCAACTCGACCCGGCCCCAGCCCTTGCGGGGCGGCACAACCGCGTACCCGTCGGCCACCCCGGCGGCCCGCAGATCGGCCGGTCCCCCGTGCGGCACGGGCGCGGCCAGGTCCCGGCTGACGCGGACCGGGACCAAGGTGGTCTCGTCCGCGCGCGCCCGGGGCGCCCCTACCAGGCGGACCCTGCGCCCGGTGTGCGCGGGGTCGGGGCGACCGGTGATCCCGCTCAGGAGCGGGACCAGCAGGGTGAGCGCGGCGACCAGCGCGGCGTTCGGGTTGCCGGGCAGACCGACGACGAAGGCACCGGAGGCCAGTGCCGCCAGCACTTGGGGATGGCCCGGCCGGCAGGCCACCCCGTCGATCCGGACCTGGGCGCCCGCGTCGTCGAGTGCCCCGCGCAGGTGGTCGGCCGGACCGGCCGAAGAAGCACCGCACACCACGATCACGTCGGCGGCCCGGCTCCCCTCCAGGGCGGCCAGCATCGCGGGGCGGTCGTCACCGATCAGGGTGGTTTCCTCCAGCACGCCCCCGGCCCAGGCCACCAGTCCGGGCAGCATGGGCCCGATCGCGTCCCGGACCGTTCCCGGGGCCGGGACCCCGCGCTGGGCGACCTCGTCCCCGGTGACCAGGGCGCGGACCACCGGGCGCACCACCGGGATCGAGTCCCGCCCCAGGCTGGCCGCCAGCCCCAGCAGAGCCGGGGTGACCGGGGACCCGCTCCGGGCGACCAGCGCGCCGGTCGGGGTGGTCTCGCCCCGGCGCCGGACGTGCCGACCCGGCTCGGCCTCGCCCCGCAGGCCACTGCCATCGACGGCGGCCTGTTCGTACGGGATCACGGAGTCCGTACCGAGAGGGACGACGGCCCCGGTGGCCACCTCCACCGCCTCACCCGCCCGCAGCCGGTCCACCGGCCCGGGATGCCCCGCGAGGGCGTGCCCCCGCAGCGCCCAGGGTCCGCGGCCGGAGACCGCGTATCCGTCCATCGCCGCGCTGTCGAGGGACGGCACGTCGATACCGGAAACGAGGTCCCCGCTGAGGGTGGCTCCGAGGGCCGCGGCCAGCGGCACTTCGTCGCCGGGCACCTCGGCGTCCCGTGCGAACGCGTGGGCCGCACTGCGCGCCAAGTGCCAGGGTTCGGGGGTGTAGGGGCGCGGCTCAGCGGGAAAGATCGGCGAAGTTCTCGAAAGGCTCCGGTCGGGCATCTCTTCTCACCTCTGGGGGGTGTGGCCGGGCACGAAAGAGAAGCATACTGTATACAGTATGGAGAAAGAAGGTGTACCTATGCGAATCGCAGTCCTGGGCGCCGGCGCGATCGGAGCCTACGTGGGCGCGGCACTCCACCGGGGAGGGGCCGACGTCCACCTGATCGCCCGCGGACCGCACCTGCGCGCCATGCGCGAGCACGGCGTGCAGGTCCTGAGCGACCGCGGTGACTTCACCGTGCGCCCGCACGTGACCGACGACCCCTCAGAAGTCGGGCCCGTCGACTTCATCTTCCTCGGACTCAAGGCCCAGCACTACGCGAGCAGCGCGGCCATGCTGCGGCCCATGCTCGGCCCCACCACAGCCGTGGTCGCCGCGCAGAACGGCATCCCCTGGTGGTACTTCCACGGGATGGACGGCCCCCACGAGGGCCGCAGGATCGAAAGCGTCGACCCCGGGGGCGCCGTCAGCCGGGCCATCCCGGTCGAGCGCGCCATAGGCTGCGTCGTCTACGCCGCCACCGAACTCGAAGGCCCGGGCGTCGTGCGCCACATGGAGGGCACCCGCTTCTCGATCGGCGAGCCGGACGGCTCGGACTCCCAGCGCTGCCGGGACTTCCAGGCCGCCATGACCGCCGGCGGCCTCAAGTGCCCGGTCGAGGCGGACCTGCGCGAGGACATCTGGGTCAAGCTCATGGGCAACATCGTCTTCAATCCCCTGAGCGCCCTGACCCGGTCGACGATGGCGCAGATCTGCCACAACCGCTCCACCCGCGGCCTGGCTCGCACCATGATGGCCGAGACCCTGGACGTGGCCTCCCGGCTCGGCGTGCACACGGGGATCTCCATCGACCGCCGCCTGGCCGGGGCCGAGCGGGCCGGGGACCACCGGACCTCAACCCTCCACGACCTGGAGCGGAACCGTCCGATGGAACTGGAGGTCATCCTTTCCGCTGTGGTGGAACTGGCCGACCTGACCGGGGCGGACGTGCCCGCCCTGCGCGCGGTCGACTCGGTGGCCTCACTCCTCAACGCCCGCATGCTCGACCTGCCCGCAGTGGGGGCGCCAGCTCCGGCCCCCGCCAAGGCCACCAGCGGCTGAGGCCGCACCCCAGCTATTGACGGAAACACGGCGGCAACAAATACTGTATTCAATATTCATGCAAGCGTCGCCTCCCGTCGCCCCACCGCAGTGCACACGCCGAGGCAGGAGATCCCTGACCCCGCTCCCGACCCCGGCACGACCTAGCGAGGCCCCATGCGCTCCAAGGCGTCAAGCACACCCATGACCCGACTCACCCAGCCCCTCGTCCGCGAGGACGGCGAGCTGCGGCCCGCCTCCTGGGAGGAGGCGCTGAGCCGAGCCGCCGCCGGCTTCCGCGACGGCGTGGACCGGCACGGGCCGAACTCCTTCGGCATGCTCTCGTGCGCCCGCGCCACCAACGAGATGAACTTCATGGCCCAGAAGTTCACGCGGGCGGTCATCGGCACCAACAACGTCGACTCCTGCAACCGCACCTGCCACGCGCCCAGCGTCGCCGGTCTGGCGGCGGCGTTCGGTTCCGGAGGAGGCACCTCCTCGTACGCCGAGATCGAGGACACCGACCTGATCGTGGTGTGGGGCGGCAACCCCCGCTTCGCACACCCGATCTTCTTCCAGCACGTGCTCAAGGGGGTCCGCAACGGCGCCAAGCTGTTCGTGATCGACCCCCGGCGCACCTCCACCGCCGAGTGGGCCGACCGCTGGCTCGGCCTGAACGTGGGCACGGACATCCCGCTCGCCCACGCCGTCGGCCGGGAGATCCTGCACTCCGGGCTGGCCAACGAGACCTTCCTCAGGCGCGCCACCAGCGGCCTCGAGGAGTACCGCGAGCTGGTCGAGCCCTGGACCCTCTCCGCCGCCGAAGCCGAGACCGGCGTCCCCGCCGAAGCGATCCGCGAACTCGCGCACTCCTATGCGCTCGCCGACCGCGCCCAGCTGTGCTGGACCCTCGGTATCACCGAGCACCACAACGCCACCGACAACGTCCGCTCGCTGATCAACCTCTCGCTGCTCACCGGGCACGTGGGTCGCCACGGCGCCGGGCTGAACCCGCTGCGCGGGCAGAACAACGTGCAGGGCGGCGGCGACATGGGTGCGATCCCGGACCGCCTGGCCGGTTTCCAGAACATCCTGGACGACGAGATCCGCGCGCCCTTCGAGCAGGCCTGGGGCCGCTCCATCCAAAGCAGCAAGGGCAAGAACCTCACGCAGATGTTCGAGGCCATGGAGGACAGCGAGCTCAAGACGCTCTACGTGATCGGTGAGAACCCCGTCCAGTCCGAGCCCGAGACGCACAAGACCACCAGTCGGCTACGCAACCTCGACCACCTGGTCGTGCAGGACATCTTCCTCACCCGGACCGCAGAACTGGCCGACGTGGTGTTCCCGGCCAGCGCGTCCTGGTGCGAGTCCGACGGGACCTTCACCAACAGCGAGCGCCGCGTGCAGCTCGTCCGCAAGGCCCTGGACCCGCCGAAGGGGGCACGCGACGACATCGACATCCTGTGCGACATGGCCTCCCGCCTCGGCACCGACTGGGGCAGGCCGTCGGCGGAGGAGATCTGGGACGAACTGCGGTCGCTGTCCCCCATCCACCGCGGCATGAGCTACGCGCACCTGGCCGAACGCCAGGGCATCCAGTGGCCCTGTTACTCCGAGGACGCCGTCGAGCCCAGCTTCCTGCACGCGCGGCTGTGGTCGGAGGATCCAAAGGAGCGCGGCGAACCCGCGCCCTTCGGGATCGTGGGGCACTCGCCCCCGGTGGACCTCCTGGACGAGGAGTACCCCTTCCGGCTCACGACCGGGCGCCGACTGGACGACTACAACACAGGCGTGCAGACCTCGGGCTTCTCCTCGCCGATGCGCCGGGGCGAGCTGCTGGACCTCTCCCCGGAGGACGCCGACAAGCTCGGGATCCGCGACGGGGAGACGGTCCGGGTGTCGTCGCGCCGGGGGTCCGTGCTGGTTCCGGCCTCGGTCACCGATGCCATGCGGCCGGGACTGGTGTTCATGACCTTCCACTTCCCGGACCAGGTCGACACCCAGCTGCTGACCATCGACGCCACCGACCCCATCGCCGGAACCGCGGAGTACAAGGCGGCGGCGGTACACATCGAGCGTGTGGAAGAGGGTGCGGTCACCACCGAGGAACTGATGACGTCCTGACGGCCCGCAGACAGCCCGTGACTGACGACCCGTGACTGACGCCGGGCCGCCGACCGCTGACGCCCGGTCCGGCGGCGGCCCGGCAGCGGGTTCGGTCGGCGGTGGGTCGGGCCGTCTCCCCAGCCCCTGAGCGGAGACGGTCCGACCTGTCGCGCCTGGTCACGGTCGCGCTGCGGGTGACCGGGCACCACCGGAGCGGACTGATATCGCTTCGGGAGCGAGGGTTGTCAATCCGACACCTGGAGCTTACCGTTTTCTGCATACAGAATACTGTGATCTGCCTTACAGGCGAGACAACAGGCGATACGAGGTGATCGAAGCGTGGACCTGCTATTCCGGGACGAGCCACCCACCGAGGCCGAGCGTGCGGCGGTCGAGAGTGTGCTCGGCCCACCCGCGTCCGGCTGGGAAGGCGGGATCCGGCAGGACTCGGACCTGCGCTACGCCGAGGGCGGGCACAATGCCCGTGGCCGCCGCGACCTCCTGCTCCCCGCCCTGCACGCGGTCAACGACCGGATCGGCTGGATCAGCGAGGGGGCCCTCGACCACATCTGCCGCAGGCTGACCGTGCCCCCGGCCGAGGCCTACGCCGTCGCGACCTTCTACGCGCTGTTCGCCATGCACAGGCGTCCCCGGCGGGTCCTGCACCTGTGCACCGACATCGCCTGCGCGGCTTCCGGCTCGGGCAAACTGCGCGACCGGCTCGCCGAGCGGCTCGGGCCGGCCGGCGCGGAGGACGGTGCGGAGGACGGCGCCACCACGTGGCACGAGAGCCCCTGCCTCGGGGTGTGCGAGCGCGCACCCGCAGCGCTGGCCCTGGAGGCCGGGAACCAGCCCCGCTACGCGCTCGCCGCCCCCGCCGAAGCCGCCGACGTGGACGCGCTGGCCGAGGCCGCCGACCTGGGCCCGGAGGCCACGGGACCCAACGGAACACCCCTCCCGCGCCACGACACGACCTTCGCCACCGAACCGCTGGCCGGGCCCTCCCCCGAGCCACCGGTCCGGGAGGCGGTACCCGACGCGGGCGACCCCTCGCACGTCCTGCTCCGCCGGATCGGCAAGGTGGACCCGCTCAGCCTCGACGACTACCGCGCCGAGGGCGGGTACGCCGCACTGCGCGAAGCCCTGCGCCTGGGGCCGGCCGGGGTCATCCGCGAAGTGACCGACTCGGGCCTCCTCGGCAGGGGCGGCGCCGCCTTCCCCACCGGGCGCAAGTGGCAGGCCACCGCCTCCCAACTCGACACCCCGCACTACCTGATCTGCAACGCCGACGAGAGCGAGCCCGGCACCTTCAAGGACCGCGTACTCATGGAGGGCGACCCGTTCGCCTTGGTGGAGGCGATGACCATCGCCGGGTACGCGACCGGTGCCCAGCTCGGATACCTCTACATCCGGGGCGAGTACCCGAGGGCGCTCAACCACCTGGAGAACGCCATCGCCCAGGCCCGCGAACGCGGTTTCCTCGGCGAGGACATCCTCGGCTCCGGGCTCACCTTCGACATCGAGATCCGGCGCGGCGCCGGCGCCTACATCTGCGGCGAGGAGACCGCGATCTTCGGTTCCATCGAGGGCGAGCGGGGCGAACCCCGTGCCAAACCGCCCTTCCCCGTGGAGAAGGGCCTGTTCGGCAAGCCGACTGCCGTCAACAACGTCGAGACCCTGGTCAACGTCCTGCCGATCGTGCTGAACGGCGGCGCCGCCTACGCCCAGGTCGGCACTTCCGGCTCGGCCGGACCCAAGCTCTTCTGCCTCTCCGGCTCGGTGCGCAGGCCCGGGCTCTACGAGCTCCCCTTCGGGGCCACCCTCGGCGACCTCGTCAACGCGGCCGGAGGGGTACACGAGGGCCGCAGCATCCAGGCCGTCCTGCTCGGCGGCGCGGCCGGTTCCTTCGTGCGGGGCGACGAACTCGACATCCCGCTCACCTTCGAGGGGGCCCGGGAGGCGGGCACCACCCTCGGCTCCGGCGTGGTGCTGGTCCTGGACGAGACCTGCGACCTGCCCGCGACCCTGGCCAGGGTCGCCGCCTTCTTCCGCGACGAGTCGTGCGGCCAGTGCGTGCCGTGCCGAGTCGGCACCGTGCGCCAGGAGGAGGCACTCCAGCGGATCAGCCGGGGCGGCGACCCCACCAGCGATGTGGAACTGCTGCGCGAGGTCGGCTGGGCGATGCGCGACGCCTCGATCTGCGGCCTGGGCCAGACCGCGTGGAACGCCGTGGAGTCGGCCATCGACCGGCTCGGGCTCTTCCAGACCGACACCAGCGACGAAGGCGGCACCGGCGCCGCGACCCAGAACCTGACCAAGGAGGGCCGATGACCGCTCCCGTGTTCCTGTCCACACCCAAGCGCCTGATCGACGCGACCATCGACGGCCAGGAGGTCCGTGTCCCCGAGGGGTCGAGCATCCTCGAAGCATGCGAGGACCGCGGCACCGAGATCCCCACCCTCTGCTACGGCGACACCCTCACCCCGCGCAACGCCTGCCGGGTGTGCGTCGTCGAGGTCGAGGGGTCGCGCACGCTCCCGCCCGCCTGCTCCCGCAAGCTGGAGCCGGGGATGAGTGTGCAGACCGACTCCGAGCGCGTACGGCACAGCCGCAAGCTGGTTCTGGAACTGCTGGGCTCCTCGGTGGACCTGTCCACCACCCCCAAGGTGCCCGAGTGGAACGAGCGCTACGAGGCCGACCCCGACCGGTTCGGCCAGCGTGCCGAACCCGCCCGGCTCGGTGAACGCGACTCCCGCCGCGCGGGCGAGCACGAGGCCGGCGACGGCAGCGTGGCCGCCACGGTCGAACAGCCCGTCAAACGGGACAACGAGCTCTACGTGCGCGACTACTCCAAGTGCATCATGTGCTACAAGTGCGTGGACGCGTGCGGCGACCAGTGGCAGAACACCTTCGCCATCGGTGTGGCCGGGCGCGGCTTCGACACCCGGATCTCCACCGAGCACGACGCCCCGCTGCCCGACTCCGCCTGTGTGTACTGCGGCAACTGCGTGGAGGTGTGCCCGACCGGTGCGCTGTCGTTCGTCACGGAGTTCGACATGCGCGAGGCGGGCACGTGGGACGAGGAGAGCCAGACCGAGACGACGACGGTCTGTACCTACTGCGGGGTCGGTTGTAACGTGACCCTGCATGTGCAGGACAACGACATCGTCAAAGTCACCTCCCCGCACGACAACCCGATCACGCACGGCAACCTGTGCGTCAAGGGCAGATTCGGTTTCCAGCACGTCCAGAACCGCGGCGACGGGTGAGGCCATGGGACGGGTCACCGTAAGGGAGAGGATCCTGCGCCTCAGGGACGGCGTCGCGAGCGAGCGCGTCGACACCCTCGTCGCGGAGGAGCCCCTGGAGATCAGGGTGAACGGCGCCCCGCTCAGCGTCACGATGCGCACTCCCGGGCACGACTTCGATCTGGCCGCCGGTTTCCTGGCCGGCGAGGGGGTGGTGCGGAGCGCCGCGGACATCCGCGCCATCCGCTACTGCGCCGGGGCCACGGAGGACGGGGTCAACACCTACAACATCCTCGACGTCGACCTCGCACCGGAGGTCCCGCCCCCGGACGCCTCCCTCGAACGCAATTTCTACACGACATCGTCCTGCGGGCTGTGCGGCAAGGCCAGCCTGGACGCGGTACGGACCAAGGCCACGTGGTCCGTGGCCGAGGACGACGTCCGCATCACCGCCGAGACCCTGACGGAACTTCCGGACCGCTTACGCGAGGCACAGCGGGTGTTCGACCGGACCGGAGGCCTGCACGCGGCCGGACTCTTCACCGAAGGAGGTGAACTCGTCGCTTTGCGTGAGGACGTGGGTCGGCACAACGCCGTCGACAAGGTCGTCGGCTGGGCCGTGCGCGAGAACCGGTTGCCGCTGCGCGCCCTCGTGCTGATGGTGTCCGGCCGCGCGTCCTTCGAACTGGTGCAGAAGGCCTGGATGGCGGGCATCCCCGTGATGTCCGCGGTCTCCGCGCCCTCCTCGCTGGCCGTCGACCTCGCCCGCGAGGCGGGCAGTACCCTCGTCGGCTTTCTCCGCGGTGCATCCATGAACGTCTACGCCGGACGACAGAGAGTCCTCTTGGAGAAGGCGTTGATCCCGCCTTTGACGGCCCCAGGAGGGCTTGGACGCCCGGGACGGTAGACGCGGGCCCGCACCGGTGCGATCCAGCCCCCCGCACCGGGCGGGCCCGACAGCGTGAAGGCCCCGGAGGCGGATCACTCCGCCCCGGGGCCTCTTTTTCATGCCTCCCTCAACCGGCTGGGGTTCCTGCCCGCCCTCCGAGTCAGAAGCGCCCCTCTGGGTGCAGGGAGTGGTGGGGGAAGTTGCCGGGCAGCCGTTCGCCCGCCGGGCCGCGGGTCACCGCGTGCACCAGGAGCTCGCCGCCGACGAAGGCGCCCCGCCAGGACTCGCCCCAGCCGCCGAACAGCTCGTCCTTGTCACCGCGCGATCGGGGCCGGTTCACCCCGACCTTGAAGGCGCGGACACCGGCGGCGATCCGCTCGGCGGTATCGACGTCGTCGCACGAGAGGGTCGCGACCAGCGCCCCGTTGCTGGCGTTCATCTCCGCGAGCAGCTCGGCCTCGGTGTCCACCAGGACGATGGAGTCGACCGGGCCGAAGGGCTCGGCGTGGAAGAGCGGTGAGGGGCGCGGCGGCTCGAGGAGGGCCACCGGGGCCACGTAGGCGTCCGCGTTCTGGCCGGGGAGCAGCCGGGCGTCGTCGAGGGAGCCGCGGTGGATCGGCACCGCTCCTCCCGCGACCGCGGCGGCGACGCGCCCGGTGAGGTCCTTGGCCTTCGAGGCGTTGATGAGCGGGCCGAAGTCGAGTTCGGGCAGGTCGTCCCCGGGCGAGTCGACCGCCAGGGGGTGGCCGAACCGGACGGCGGAGACCGCGTCGAGGTAGGCCCTCAGGAACCCGTCGAAGTGGGAGCGCTGGACCACGAAGCGGGGGTAGGCGGTACAGCGCTGCTTGGCGTAGTCGAAGGTCTTGCGGATCTGGCCGGTCAGGGTGTCCCAGTCCGAGTACTCCCACACGCCCCAGCAGTTGAGGCCCTCCTGTTCGAGGATGTGGGGGCGCTCCAGGTCGGCCAGGTCGGCCGCGACCCGGCCGCCCGAGTCGCGGCCGCCGACGAAGGAGACGCACCCGATCCCCGGGCCGCGCACCAGGACCGGGGACAGTTCGCGGCCGCCCCCGCTCAGCAGGGTGAAGGGCAGGCCCTCGCGCACGGCCAGGGCGGTGGCCAGGGTGAGGCAGACGAGTCCGCCGTCGGTGGGGGTCTTGGCGACGACAGCGTTGCCCGCCAGCGCCTGGACGCACATCGCGTGCGCGAGGACGCTCATGGGGTAGTTCCAGCTGGCGATGTTGCTGACCGGCTCCGGCAGGGCTTCCCTGCCCTCGAGCATGCGGTCGATCTCCGCGGAGTACCACTCCACTCCGGAGACGGCCCGGTCGACGTCCTGGCAGGCGAGCCGCCACGGCTTACCGATCTCCCAGACGAGAGCGAGGGCGAGGGTGTCCCGGTGCTCCCGCCAGGCGCGGACGGTGGCGTCCACCCGGCGCTTGCGTTCGACGAGGGGGGTCGTGCTCCAGGAGCGGTGCTGGCGCCCGGCCTCGGCGACGGCGGTGGCCGCGGTCCCGCGGTCGAGCAGGGGCGGTGCGGAGCAGGCGGCACCGTCGACGGGGTTGAACGCGACCTGCGGTCCCCGTCGCCGTGCCACTCGCCTCCCCAGTGGTTGTGCACCCGGTGGGCGCCGAAGGCCTCCGGTGCGATCTCGCGGCAGCGGGCGTACACGGACGCCCACTCGGTCCCCGGCTTGAGCGTGAGTGTCATCGGCTGGTCGGCACCGCCCCGGCCTGGGAGGGGGTGCCCGCCTCCTCTCCGGTGCCGTTCGCGGTTCCGGGCACGAGGACGCGGGCGAGCTGGGCGGTCTCGGTCGGGGTCTTGCCGACCTTGACACCCACAGCCTCCAGAGCCTCCTTCTTGGCCGCGGCCGTACCCGAGGAACCCGACACGATGGCACCCGCGTGACCCATCGT
>NZ_BAAGZJ010000129.1:0-13909 GCF_054778635.1 Nocardiopsis nanhaiensis | reverse complement strand
CGACCGCGACGAGCGCCGCGGTCCGACCGCGCCCTCCCCGCCCGGTCCCCTCGGCTCCTTCGCGGGAGGCGAGGAAGCGGCGGGCCTCGTCCTCGTGGCGCTCCACGACGGCGACGAGACCGGGCGGCCACGGAGCGGGCACGGCGGGACCGCCGAGCATGCGGACCAGGTCGGCGGCGTCCGGGCGCAGCGCCGGATCGGACTTGAGGCAGGCGTCCACGAGGCCGCTGAGCTGGACCGGAACCCGGTCGAGTCCGTCGGGCCCTTCGATACCACTGGCGGCGTAGCACAGGGTCGCCGCCCAGGAGAACACGTCGGTCGCGGGGGCGGCGCCCCCTTCGGGCGGGGCGAACGACGGGTGCGGGGCGCGCCGCTCGATGTCGGCCACGGCCCATTCGAACCCCGCGTCCGCGATGACCGCGTGCTCCCGGGTGAGGACCACCCCGTCGGGCCACAGGGAGCCGTGCACGCGGTCCGCCGCGTGCAGGTCCGCCAGCCCTTGCGCGAGGGCCAGCGCCAGCGGGTGCAGGGCCGCCGGGGGCAGCGGGCCGTGCGCGCGGACCAGCTCGGCCAGGGTCGGACCGGGCTCCCGTCCCACCGCCACCCAGGGTGTGGCCGCTCTCAGGTCGGCGTCCACGACCGGGGCGACGTAGGTGCTGCGTACCCCGCGCGCGGAGTCGACGAGGTGTGTGAAGGTGCCGCGGAAGGCAGGGTCGGAGGTGTACTCGGAGCGGACGATCTTCAACGCGGCCGGGGGCCGTCCCGGAGCCGAGGCCAGGTAGACGCGCGCGCAGGCGTCCTCGCCCAGCCGCGCGTGCAGGCGGTGGGCGCCGAGGGCCGGCGGGTCGTGCGGGCGAAGGGGAAGCATGGGTCTCCTCGCTCTACCGGGTGCGGTGCTCTACCGGGTGCGGGCGGGGGTCAGCGGAAGCTCGCGAGTTCTCCGAGGGTCTCGGGGTCGAGGAGGGTGACGGCCCGGTCCTGCTCGTTGAACCCCGCGACGACCTCGCCTTCGGGATGCACGGCCAGGTTCAGGGAGAGCTCCGCCATCTCGATCCCTTCCTCCCCGAGCTCCTCCTCGGTGCCGTACTCCGCCCCGGGGGCGTGGTCCCAGACGAACAGTTCGACGGTGGTCCGGCCGTCCGTTCCGTCATCGGGGTCCGTCGAGTAGTAGGTGTACAGCCGCTCCGCTCCGGGGTTGTACGCGAACTCGACGAGCTCCCCTTCGGGCTCTTCGGTTTCGGGGATGAACTGCCAGCCCTCGTCGCTGTCACCGGTGAACTCGTAGTGGACCGGGCCCTCGGGCTTGGCGAAGAGGAGCTCACCGTCGCCGAGCAGTTGGACGCCCGAACCGATCCCGGAGGGGACGTCGAACTGGTCGAAGACGATCTCCCCGGTCTCGGCGTCCCATACCTGGAGCGTGTCGATGTGGTCGGTGCCCGCGACGTGGGCGCCGTCGGGCGCGTACACGACGTCCGTGAAGCTGGTGGAGTCCTCGTAGACCAGGGTGGTCTCGCCGGTCTCCATGTCGATGTCGTAGACCGTGCCCTCGTGGTCGGTCTCGTAGTCCGCGACGGTCAGGGTGCTGCCGTCCGGTGCGAACGCGATCCCGTTCAGGTTCCGGCCCCCGGAGTGGACCGTGTGCTCACCGGTTTCCAGGGAGTAAACGTGTGCGCCGGCGTCAGAGGCCCAGCCGACCAAGCAGTCGTCCGGGCTGAACCGCGCAGGGCCGTGCTCCTCCGGGCGGTCCGCCTCGATGAGGGCCAGTTCGGTGCCGGACTCCCAGTCCCACAGCGCCACGCCCTGGTTCCCGGACACGGCGAGAACGGAGCCGTCGTGGGAGAAGGCGCTGTAGACCAGTACCGTGCTGGCCGGCACGGTCGGGCTGTCTTGCGCGGCGCCGGTGAATTCGGGGGCCAGGTGCGCGGCGGGGTCGCACTGCTCCCGCTGTGGCGGGCCGTCGGCGGACTCCTGCGAGTCGTCGGCCTCCGCCACGAGGTCCCCGAAGGGCAGGGCCCAGGCACCGAAACCGCCGACGAGTCCGAAGGCCAGGACGGCCGTGCCCGCCACCAGGAGGCCGCGCCCCTTCGAGCCGGGGCCGGCCTGCGGCTGGATGACCCGGTACTCCCGGGTGGCGCCCTCGATCTCGGCCGCGGCCCGGGGCGGCAGCCACGCGGCCGCGGAGGGTGCGGGGGCGAGGGGTCCGCCGAGGGCTTGGAGCGTTTGGCCGGCGGTGGGCCGCCGGGCGGGGTCCTTGTCCAAGCAGGCGGCGAGGAGCCCGCTCAGCGCGGGGGGTACGCCGTCCAGGTCGGGGTCGGCGTTGTTGGTGCGGTACAGGACCGTGGAGGGGTGCCCGTCGCCGAACGGGCCCCGTCCGGTCAGGGCGTGGACCAGGATCCCGCCGAGCGCGAAGGCGTCGGCGGGCGCTCCGCTCGGTTCCCCGCGGGAGGCCTCCGGCGCCATGAAGCCCGGGGTGCCGATGATCCGTGCGTCGTCCTCCGGACCGTCGGCCTCCATGGCCCGGGCGATGCCGAAGTCGATCACCTGGGGGCCTTCCGCGGCCACCATCACGTTGCCGGGCTTGAGGTCGCGGTGGGCCAGCCCCTGCCGGTGCACGTCCACCAGCGCCTGGGCGACGCCGCGCGCGAGGAGGACGGCGGAGCCTTCGGGGAGCGGGCCGGTCCGCTCCACCAGGTGTTGGAGGGAGGTACCCCGCACGTACTCGGTGGCCAGCCACGGCACTTCGCCGGAGGTGTCCGCGGCGTACACGCGGGGGATGTTCGGTCCGTGTACGCGCTCGGCCAGTGCCAGTTCGTGTGCGAACCGCTCCCGGAACTCGGGGTCGTAGGCCCGCTCCGCGCGGACGACCTTGACGGCGGCGGGACGGCCGTCGCGGTCCAGTCCGAGGTAGACGCGGCCCATACCGCCGGTGCCCAGGAGCGCGACGATCCGGTAGGGGCCGACCTGCCTCGGGTCGTCTGCGGCGAGCTGGCGCATGGGGGCTCTCGTGGTTCCGGTACGGGGTTTCAGGCAAAGTTTACTGTGTGCCCCGTGACGGGTGTTGCGCGGTGTCCTGTCCCGATCACGACTTCCCGAACCGCCGCAGTGTCCCGGGCCCCGTGTCCCGGGCCACCGGCGTTCACCGGCGGGTCAGTAGAGCTCGCCGACCTGCTCGAAGGTCTCCGGGTCGAGCAGTACCGGGGTCTGGTCCCCGGCGGTGGTGGCGGCGACGACCTCCCCTTCGGGGTGGAGGGCGAGGTGGCGGTAGGAGACGGGGTCGGACAGGTCCGCCAACAGGTCCTCGCCCGACTCCAGGTCCCAGGCGTACTGCCTGTACTCCCAAGAGCCGGCTTCGGTGGCCACCATCCACACCGCGTGGACGATGCTCCGGTCGGGGTCGACGAGCAGCTGGCTGAGGGAGGGGTCGTCGTCCGTCTCGAACTCCTCCCGGGTGAAGGAGGCGACCTCGCTGCCGTCGGTGTAGTCCGTGACGACCACCGTGTCCCCTTCGAGGTAGGCGACCTGGGTCTCGCCGGGAACCGCGGCCAGGCTGGAGTCGGTGGATCCCGGGACGGTGTACACCGCCTCACCGGTGTCGGCGTTCCAGATGTCCACCTCTCCGTGGTTGTTGGTGGCGAAGTGGTCGTCGTCCACGAACCGGGTGTTGTAGTGGAGCCCTTCGGCCACAGCCACCCCGGACTCCCCGGTGGCCGTGTCGATGACGACCGTGCTCTCGGAGTCGCGACTGACGCCCTGGTCCAGGGTGAGGACCAGCCTGCCGCCGTTGGGGGAGAAGTCGACGGCGCCGGCGTCCTGCGGGGTGGCGATCCAGCGGTCGTTCTCGTCCGGGCCCTCCTGGGGGCCGAGGTGCTCCGTTGTCGTCCCGGAAGGCAGATCGTAGGTGTGGGCGATGGTGACGTTGTACTCCCGGTCCTCGTAGCCGACCAGTTCCGCCGCGGCCACGGCACAGCCGACCGGGGCGAACACCGGGGCGACCATGCTGTCCGTCGCCTCAGTGGGACGCGCGATCTCCTCGCCCTCTTGCCAGTCCCAGATCATGAGCCCTTCGCTGGAGGCGACCGCCAGGAGGTCCCCGTCCGGGGAGAAGTCCATGTCGCCGGCCTGAGTGTCCGCGGGTACGGGCTCCCCCGGGGGCGGATACTCGATACCGTCCGCACACCCGGCTTCGCTGATCAGCGGCTGCCGATCCCCGTCGCCGGAGCCCGCGGTATCCGCCTCCCCATCCCACCTCGTGTACGCGAACACCGCCGCTGCGAGGACGACCAAGGCCATGGCGCCGCCGCCCAGAGCGAAGAGGAGACCGGTGCGCTTCGGGCGAGCGGCGTCCCCGCCGGGGCCCCCGGGCGCTGCGGGGGGCGCGGCGGCCAACATCGAGCGCTGCTGTTCGGCGGCCGCGTCGATCGCGGCACGGACCGGCGGCGACCAGGCCGAGGGCTCGGCGGGTCCGCCCAACATCCGGACCAGGTCTTCCGAGCTGGGACGCAGTCTGGGGTCGTGCTTGAGGCAGGTGTCCACCAGGCCGCGCAGCTGCATCGGGACCTGGTCGAGCCCGTCGGGCCCTTCGATACCACTGGCGGCGTAGCACAGGGTCGCCGCCCAGGAGAAGACGTCGGTGGCCGATGAGGCCCCGCCTTCGGGCGCGGCGAACGCGGGGTGCGGCGCGCGCTGGTCGGTGTCGGAGACCGCCCACTCGAGCCCCGGGTCGGCCAGTATCGTCGACCGGGCGGACATCAGCACACCGTCCGGCCACAACGACCCGTGGGCGCGGTTCGAGGCGTGCAGGTCGGCCAATCCTTGGGCGAGCGCCAGCGCGAGCGGCCTCAGCGCGTCCACCGGCAGCGGACCGTGCCGGCGGATCAGGTCGGCCAGGCTGGGCCCGAGCGGGCGGGTCACGGCGACCCAGGGAACGGCACCCCGGGTGTCGGCGTCCCGGATCGCGCACACGTGCGGGCTGGCCAGCCCTTGGACGATCTCCACCTGGTGGGAGAAGGACCCGCGGAAGCCGGGTTCGGTGGCGTACTCCGGGCGCACGACCTTCACCGCGACCGGGCCGCTGTCGTGGGTGGACCCCAGGTAGACGCGGGCGTAGGCGTCCTCGCCGAGCCGGGCGTGCAGGCGGTACGGGCCGACGGCGGGCGGGTCGTGCGGGTGGAGAGGGAACATGGGCCTTACCGGGTGAGGGGACGGTTGCGGATCGGACCCCCGGCGGGGGCGGGGGCGTCATGGCTCGGACCGCCGGGGGCCGGGGCGTCAGGGCTGGGTGGGTTCGGGCGGGGTTGATTCAGGCTGGGGGCGGTCACATCTGTTCGATGAGGCGGAGCTCGGCGGCGTCGATGATCCACATGCCCGTACCTGTGCTGGGGACGCCCATGATGACCTCGCCCTCCGGGTGCACGGCGATCTCGTGGAAGAAGCCCTCGGGTGTGTCGGCGGTGAGGTCCTCCCCCGTCGAGTACTCCCAGACCTTCATGTAGGCCTCTTCGAACTCGAAGTCACTCGGGATGTAGGTGACGTACACGCGGTCCGCCTCCTCGCTGTACTTGACGTCGTGCACCTCGAAGCCCTCTTCGAGGTCCTCGTCGCGGTACTCGATGTACTCGTCGGAGTCGCCGAAGCCCTGCCGTACCGCGCCCTCGACTTCCGGCATCAGGAGGTTGCTGTCGTCCACCATGTGCAGGCTGGTGGGACTGAGCCAGGGGCTGCCCTCCCCCTCGGCCACGATCTCCCCGCTCTCCGTGTTCCAGATGAACACACTGTCGAGGCTGCCCTGGCCTGCCACGTGTGCGCCGTCCGGGGTGACGTCGAGCGCGGTCACGATGCCGGAGCCGTCGGTGAGGCTGTTGACCAGCTCCCCCGAATCCAGGTCGTAGATCTGGACCGACGAATCGAGCGCGCTGTCACCGGCCCCGAGGATCAGCTGTGCACCGTCGTCGGAGAAGGCCATGGAATCGATGACGTACCCCTCCGAGTAGACCGTGTGCTCTCCGCTCTCCAGGTGGTACACGTGCGCACCGTCCTCGGAGGCGTAGGCGAGCAGGCAGTCGTCCGGGCTGAAGTGGGGGTGCCCGGTCCCGGCGGCGATCTCCGTCGGGATCCGCGCGATCTCCTCCTGTTCGCGCCAGTCCCACAGCGCCGCCCCGCCGGTGCCGGTGGCGACGAAGACCTCGCCGTCGTTGGAGAACGCCGTGTAGAACATGCCCTCGTCGTCGTTGGGGGCCGTGGGCTCGTCCTCGGCGGCCTCGAGGAATTCCGCGGCCAGGTGCTCCGACGGGTCGCAGGTCTCGCGGTCGACCGGTTCGTCGTCCCCGGAAGCGGTCTCGGTGCCGCCGCCGATCAGACCCGCCTGGTCGGCACTCCACACGCCCAGCCCGGCGACCATGGCCAAAGCGGTGGCGGCCGCCCCGGTGATCAGGAGCCGACCGCCCAGGGAGCCCTTCCCTCCGGAGGCGGTGGCTGAGCGGACCGCGTTCCCGTATTCGCGGGCGATCCCGTCGATCCGTTCGGAGGCCGCGGGGGGCAACCACGCGGCGGCGGCCGGTGCGGGCGCGGTGGGGCCGCCGAGGGCCTGTAGGACCTGGGCGGCGTTGGGCCGGGAGGCGGGGTTCTTCTCCAAACAGGCGGTGATGATCCCGCGCAGCGACGGCGGGACGGCCGCGAGGTCCGGGTCCAGGTTTCCGATGCGGTACAGGACCGTGGAGGGGTGGCCGTCGCCGAACGGACCCTGCCCCGTCAGGGCGTGGACCAGGATCCCGCCGAGCGCGAAGATGTCGGCGGGTGTGCTGTTCCCGTCGCCGTTGACGGTCTCCGGGGCCATGAACCCGGGGGTGCCGACGAACCGGTCCTCCTCCCCGGCGTCCTGCGCGTCACCCATGGCGTGGGCGATACCGAAGTCGATCACCTGGGGGCCGGCCGCGGAGATCATGACGTTGCCCGGCTTGAGGTCGCGGTGGACCAGCCCGGTCGCGTGGACGCGCTCCAGCGCCTGGGCGATGCCCCGTGCCATGAAGCGCACGGACTCCTCAGGGAGCGGCCCGGTGTCGTGCACGAGGTCCTGGAGGGAGGGGCCCATGACGTACTCGGTGGCCAGCCACGGGGTCTGCCCCGAGGTGTCGGCCGTCAGTACCCGGGGCGTGTAGTTGCCGTGGACGCGCTGGGCGAGTTCGAGCTCCCGGGCGAACCGGCCTCGGAAGCCGGGGTCGTAGGCGTACTCGGCGCGCACGACCTTGACGGCGGCCGGCGAGCCGTCGGGGCCCAGGCCGAGGTAGACACGGCCCATACCACCGGAACCCAGCAGAGCGACGACTCGATACGGGCCGACCTCGCGCGGGTCGTTGGGCGCTGGTTGCTGCATGGTGCCCTTCCGGGGAATCTCAGGGGAACTCGGCGACGATCTCGAAGTCGGAGTCCAGGACCTGGACGGTCTGGACGCCGTCGGTGGTGGCGATGGTGGCGATGTGCTCGCCGTCGGGGCTGACCCCGATCGGGAGGTCGAGGTCGACCTCGGCCTCTTCCGTTGGCAGGAGCTCGCCGGTCTCGGTGTCCCACACGTAGGGCCCGTCCTCGGCGGTGTCCATCGTGGCGCCGTAGGCGAGGGATCCGTCCGGGGAGAGCGCGACAGTGCTCAGGCTCTCGTCGTGCTCCTCGGGCAGGTCCAGAGCGCGGGTCTGGCCGCTGTCGAGGTCGACGACGAAGGCCTCGTCCCGGTCGACGGCCACCGACATCGAACTGCCGTCCTCGGACAGCGAGATGTCATACCATTCACCGTCGTCGAAGCGGTGGAGCTCCTCGCCGGTGTCCGGGTCCCAGACGACCGCAGCGATGTGCTCGGAGTAGTCCCGGTCGGAGAGCACGGCTGCCAGGGCCGAGCCGTCCGAGGTGTACTGGTGCTCGACCAGGAAGCCCTCGACCTCGAAGTCCGACACGATCTCCTCCTCGGCAAGGTCCCAGATCTGGACCATGGGATCGCCCTCCTCGGTCCCGTCGCTGGAGGCAAGGACCGCCAACCGGCTGCCGTCGTGGGTGAGGGCCGGCATGTCGAACATGCCGTAATCCTCGTCGATCCCCAGGACCGCGATCCGGTTGTCGCTGCCCCCCTCCCATACCTCGACGTACTCGTGTGTGGCACTGGTGACGTAACCGGTGGGAACGAAGTCGGCGCCGGTCGGGACCGGTGTGTAGTCGTCGACGATCTCGCCCTCACGCCAGTCCCAGGTGGACAGGGTCGAGGCCCCGAAGAGGTGGAGCTGGTCACCTTCCTCGGAGAACTTGAGGGCGTAGACCCAGCCCTCGAGGTGCGGTGACTCCGTGCCCCCGTCCGGCTCTCCGTCGGTGCCGCCCTCGGGGGGTTCGTCCCCGCCGCCGTCACCACCGTCGTCCGTGCCGTCGGAGGCCGTATCCGGGGTGTCGTCGGAGCCGAGGGGAAGCGCTGTCAGGGCGAAGGCACCACCCCCGAGCAGGATCAGAGCGCAGGTAGCGGCGGTTGCGACCACCACCGCCCTGCGGCGCCACCATGGACGGGGAGCCGCCCCGCCCTCCGCTTGCAGGTTGCCCATGGAAGCGGTGGTCTGCTCGGCGGCCTCGGCCCGGTGCGTCTCACCCGCCTTGGCGTTGATCTGCTGGTTGACCTGTGAAGGCAGCCAGCCGTGCTCGGCCGAGGGCAAGGGGAGACCGGAGAGTTCGCTCTGGATCGCGTCGGCGCCCGGCCGCTGGGCGGGGTCCTTGGCGAAGCAGCGGGCGAGGAGGTCGCGCAGTGGGCCCTCGGGCGCCGCCTCCAGGTGCGGTTCCCCGTTCATGACCTTGTTGAGGGTGCTGATCGGGCTCCCCGAACCGAACGGGGGGCTGCCGCTGGCGGCGAACAGCACCGCACCGGCCATGGAGAACACGTCCGCGCTCGGCGTCACGTTCTGCCCGGTGATCTGTTCCGGAGAGGTGTAGGAGGGGGTACCGAAGGTCTGCCCGGTGCGGGTGAGGACGGTGCCCTCGACGGCTCGGGCGATACCGAAGTCGATCAACTGCGGGCCGCGCGGCGACAGCAGGATGTTGCTCGGTTTGAGGTCGCGGTGCATGAGCCCGGCCGCGTGGATCGTGGACAGCGCTTGGGCCAGGCCGAGGGTGAGGACCCGGAGCGACTCCTCGGGGAAGGGGCCGTTCTCCTGGACCGCCTCCTTGAGGGTGGGGCCGGGCACGTACTCGGTGGCCATCCACGGAGCCTCGGCGTCCGGGTCGGCGTCGAGAACGGCCGGGGTGAAGGGGCCGCGCACGCGCTGCGCGGTGCGCACCTCGCGGGCGAACCGCGCGCGGAACTGGCTGTCGTGGGCGAGGTCTTCCTTGACCACCTTCAGGGCGCACAGGTGCCCGTCCGGGGTGCGCGCGAGATAGACCTTGCCCATGCCGCCGGCACCGAGGCGGGCGAGGAGCCGGTGCGGGCCGATGGCGTGCGGGTCGTCGGAGGCGAGGGGTTGCACGGCTGTGTGTTCCTTACTGCGTGCGGCTGCGGGGCGGGGCATCCGTGTTCCGGCAGGTCCCGAAGGTACGCGAGGGAGCGAGCTTCCCCGCCAATGTAGCTTGTCGGTGCGCGGGTACCCGGGAGTGTGTCCTGTTCCGGCCGGAGTTCGGCCTGCCTGTGCACCAGGACGCCGTTCGGGGCGTCAGGCCCGTGGGGAGCCGGGTGCGCGGCGCGCATCGAAGCGGTGCGGGTCGAACATGCCGATGGCCAGGTCCGTGCGGCCCTCCCCGGCCAGGTCCGCCAGCGCCTCGCCGACCGCCGAGGCGAACTTGAAGCCGTGTCCGGAGAAGCCCCCGGCCAGGACCAGTCCTGGGAGCTCGTCGCGCCGACCGATGAGGAAGTGCTCGTCCGGGGTCATGGTGTACATGCAGGACACCATGCGCTCGGGCCGGGGGCCGACCCCGCGCAGGCCGGCGGCCAACTCGCCCAGACGGCGCGCGTCCGCCTCGTCTGGAGGACGGGGTCCGGTGTCGGGGTCCACGGGCTCGCCCCACTGCGAACCGGGTGGACGGGCGCCGGGTGCCCTCGCCTCGGGCGACTCGGCGTGCACCCCGATCTTGAGGGTGCGGCCGCCGTCCATGCTGGGGAAGCCGTACCAGAGGGTGCCGTCCGGTTCGTCCCGGGCGAAGACGGGTTCGGGATCGGCGGTGCTCGGAGAGGGGTCGGTGACGGGGAACCAGCCGAGTACACGGCGTTCCACCCGGATCCCGCCGCCGAGGTCGGCCAGTCCGGGCAGGAGGCGGGGCATCCAGGCCCCCGCGGTGACGACGACGCGGCGGGCGCGGATCTCGGTGTCACCGACCCACACGCGGGGGCGGTCGGGGTCGGGCTCGATCCGGGTGACGGTGCGTTCGGTCCACACGCGGGCCCCGGCCTGGCGGGCCAGGCGGACGGCGGCGAGGATCGAGGCCTCGGGCAGGACCACACCCGCGGCGTCCTCGAAGACACCGGCCTCGTCCGGGCGCACGGCATGGCGGGGGTGGCGCTCGGCGAGTGCGGTGGGGGAGAGGTGTTCGTGGGCGAGACCGTGGCGTTCGGCGGCGGCCACTGAGCCGGCGATCGCGGCGGAGTCGGGCCGGCCCAGCATCAGGGCGCCCGAGCGGACCACGAGACGGGACTCGGCCGCTTCCTCGAGCTCGGCCCAGGCGCGCCAAGCGGCCCGGACGAACGGTACGTACCCGGCGCCTTCGAGGTAGGCGGTCCGGATGATGCGGGACTCGCCGTGGCTGGAACCCCGGTCGTGCCCGGGGGAGAACTGTTCGACGCCGATCGCGTCGACCCCGTCGCGGGCGAGGCGCCACAGTGCCTGGGAGCCCATCGCGCCCAGGCCGACCACGACGGTGTCGGTCTCGACGTGTGTACTCACAGGCGAACAGTGCTCACTGGGGCGGGGATGGGGGAGATCGGCGAAAAAGGGGGCTTCGCCGAGGCGGAGAGCCGGGTCTCGGGCTAGGCGGCGACCGGCTGGCGGTGGGTGTAGTAGTGCGCGGGCTCCGGAACCTGTGCGAACGGGTTGAGGAGAGCGGCGGCACCGGCCGGGTCGCTCGCGGGGTGCGACATCGCCCCGCCCTGGAGGAGGTCGTTCCAGAAGAACCGGCCGTCGCGGCACCAGACGTTGACGTCGCGCATGACGGAGGCGACGGCCATCTCTGAGGTGCCCGACCAGTAGAGGGGGCGGGACGCCACGGAGGCGAGTTCACCCAACAGCGCCGTGATCGCGCGCTCGGCGCAGAAGGCGTGGCGGGGCTTGTGCTTGATCCGCCTGGCGAGTGCCGACTTCGCCCGGGAGGCCCGGGGGTTGTTCAGGCGCCAGTGACTCAAGGTCGTCTCCAGAGTGTGTCGGGTACCGCGGTTGTGCTGACCGTGTGTGCTTGTTGCGGCCACGTCGCCGCGGTGTGAGGTCGGTTCACCGTGTCCATCCGGAGTTGGTGACTTCCCTCCGCGAAGTTGGCGAGACGTGAACGATGTCGTTACCTCGCAGTTATTCTTCGCGTTCCGGATGCTAGCAGTAACTGACCCCTCGTGGTCGAGACTTCCAAGAGTGACGCATGTCACACTTAACAAATGAGTATCGACCTGTTTATTCATAGAACCTGCACGTCAGAGGTATTTTTTCGTATGCCTGTTCCCGTTGTGGAAATGAGATAAAGGGACTGAAGTCCCGTTCTGGTTGTCATGAGGCTCACGCGAAACGGCAACCGTTGGCTTATTGGTGGTTACTCATGGTGACTTTTCGCTGGTTGTGTGGCCTTTGCCTGCGTGGTGTTGCTCTTTGCCTGTTCTGCACCCGCCGCTGCCAGGGGCATTCCCGTCCGCTTTGCGTGCCTGGTCACCCCCGTGTAAGGGCCAGTCCGAGTCCTGGAGGACACTAGTGGGTGGCCCGAGCAAGGAGAGAAGTAGCGACGTGACACAGACCCAGACATCCGGTGACCGGACTTCCGTGAGTGGAAGTGCCCCCGCAGAACCCGGGGGAGGGGCCCGCGCCTGGCTGGTGTGGGGTGTCGCGGTGGGCGGCTACTTCCTCGCCATGCTGCACCGCAACGGGCTCGGCGTCGCCGCCCTGGAAGCGCAGAGCAGGTTCGACGTGGGCCCCGCGCTGCTGTCACTCCTGCCGATGCTGCAGCTCGTCGTGTACGTCGTCCTCCAGGTGCCCGCCGGTCTGCTCGCCGACCGTCTCGGCCCACGGTTCACCCTGACCATGGGCATGGTGGCGATGGCCGTCGGATCGTGCCTGTTCGCGCTCGCCCCGGGGATCGAGGTGGCCGTCGCCGGAAGGTTCCTCATCGGCCTGGGTGACGCGCTCGTGTTCCTCAACGTCATCCGGTTGGCCGCACTGTGGTTCCCCCGATCGAGATACGCGCTGGTCAGCGGTCTGACCGGGGTGGTCGGCGGTACCGGGCAGGTGGCCAGTGCCGCCCCGCTGGCCTGGGCGCTCGGCGGCGTCGGCTG
Source organism: Nocardiopsis nanhaiensis (assembly GCF_054778635.1). NCBI lineage: Bacteria > Bacillati > Actinomycetota > Actinomycetes > Streptosporangiales > Nocardiopsidaceae > Nocardiopsis > Nocardiopsis nanhaiensis. The sequence continues at coordinate 1,437 of NZ_BAAGZJ010000129.1, read as the reverse complement.
GGTTGCGGCCTTCCTGGCGACCACCGGCCTGACCGTCCTCATGGCCCTGATGGTGCTCCTCGTCGTCCGTGACCGCCCCGCGGGTGCGGCCGGGCGTTCGACCGTGGCCGACCCCATCTCCGTGTGGGCTGCGATCAGAGAGGCGTTGCGGGCGGACGGCCCCCGGGTCGGTATGGCGCACCACGCGGCCGTCATGGCGCCGTTCACGATGATGATGGTGCTGTGGGGCTACCCGTTCCTTGTCGGCGGTCTGGGACTGTCCGAAGGGGCCGCAGCGGTCACACTGACCGGCCTGGCCGCGGGTGCGCTGTGGATGGCGCCGGTCGCGGGGGCTCTCGTCGGCCGCTGGCCGGGCGTGCGCGCCTACTTCGCGCTGATCCTAGCGGGGACGCTCAGCTTGGGGTGGCTGCTCCTGGTGGTGTGGCCCGACGGCACGCCGGCCCCCGTGGGTATCGCGGTGATGGCGGTCAGTGCGCTGGGGCAGACCATGGCGCCCACCATCTCCTTCGACTTCGCCCGTGACGGGATCCCCGCGAGCCGGACCGGGGTGGCGTCCGGCCTGGTCAACATGAGCGGGTTCACGACAGCCGTCGTGTGCACGGTGGCCGCCGGGGCGATCCTCCAGGCGCTGCCCGACGAACCTGCCTCCTATCAGCTGGCCTTCGTCCCGATGGCGGCCGCCACGACCCTGGCCACCTGTGTACTGGCCCTGTTCGTCTGGCGAGGCCGGTGGAGACGGGGCGTAGAGGGACACGGGGCGTAGAGGGACACGGGGCCTGAAAGAGTCGGGGTAGAGCCCGGACGCCGAGGACCTGGAGGATATCGACATCCTGCGGATCGCCGCATACTTCTGCCTCATCGTGACGAGCATCCTGTTCCTGTTGTGGATGCGGACCGCGGAGCAGGGCGAACGTCCGCCGAAGCTGCTCGTGTTCCTTCTTGGTCTGGGCACGGCGATGATGATCACCAGCCTCGTGGTGGATGTCTGAGGAGGCCGCGTGTTCGGTACTGCTCTGCTGCTGGTGCTCTTGGGTGGCGCTCTGGTGCTCATGTGGGCCCAGATTCCGAAGGAGAGGGAGGAGACCCGCCGCAACCTCCAGTCGTTCGCGGTGGTGTCCTTCGGCCTCGCCTGGCTCTTCATTGTCCTGTCGCTCTTCTTCGAGTACTGACTGCCTGGGGTCTGCTGGGTACGGACCGCCCGGGGTCTGTGGGTACGGACCGCCCGGGTCTATCCCTGTGCGTTTGAGGACCGGGTCCCGGGGCTTTGAGGCAGGGGCTCACGGTGGTGGGGTGTGCTTCGGTTGGGGTTGCCCTGTTGGCTGGGGTGTCCTCCTTTCCCGCCGCCCGATTGTGGCCGTCTCCGCTGCGCGCCTCAAGGTCGTCGCCATCGAGCGCTTCGCGCGTCAACGGCGCTCCACCTTGACCCGCTCCGCTACG
>NZ_BAAGZJ010000128.1:0-14051 GCF_054778635.1 Nocardiopsis nanhaiensis | reverse complement strand
GAGTCTGTACCAGGTCCTGGAGGTGCTCCAGGGGGTGCTGCTGTGCTGGACCGGCGTGTGTTCCACCTGTCACCGGCCGCTCGCACAGCAGCACCCACCCGACACGAGTTAACAAAGTACTACTAGGTCCGTGCCCCGGTAGAACACATCCGGACGGATCCGTCCCAGTTCCTGGGTGAACCGGACCATGTTCTCCTGTGCGTTGTAGCCCGGTGCACCGATGCGCACCCAAGGCGACGGGCCGTCGGCCGGTTCCGGGGCCTGGGATCTGCGGTTCTCGGAGTACACCCAGCGGTCGTCCTCGTCGACCTCGGAGCAGAGGTAGACGTCCAGTCCGGGGCGCAGCACGCGACGGGAGTTGTGTCGGCTCGGGGCGGCCTCGCCGAACCAGCCTCGCCACGCGCTTACATATTTCACTTGGTCCCAGTCCACCGACCAGGTCCTGGCCGGTCGCCACCCCATCCGGTATCGGGTGAGCGTCAAACCCTTCCTGTTCACGGTCACCTCGCGGACGGTCCGTCGACGGATGTGCTCTCTTACCACCCAAACGATGACCGCGAAGTAGGGGGCGCTCACCACCAGGGCCATCCACACCGCCCCCGAAGTGTCTTCGTGCCAGAGTGTTTCCCAGATGCTGATGTCGCGGCGTGCCATGAAGTAGGGCACGCTCAGGACCGCGGCCGAACAGAACAGGGCCCAGAACACCCCCAGGGTGGGGACCAGTGACCACCCGGCCCAGGGGGCCGAGCCGCGGATCCGCACCCGGGCCGCGCCGTCGTTCAGTTCGTCATCCGCCATGCGTCACTTTCCGGATCGGGAGCGGGAGGGCCCCGCGCATGCTCACAGCGCGTCGGTGGACGAGGACCGGTCCAGGCCGTCGAAACCGTGGCACAGGTCGGGGCGGAACAGCTGGATGGCCCGCCCCAACTGCGCGAGCGGGACCTCGGTCGGTGCCGGCCCGCCCTGGTCGTAGTCCTCCCAGATCAGCTTGGCCGCCACCGTCTCCCCGGGGTGGTTGAGCAGCCGGATCCGGGTCGCGGGGAAGGCCACCAGCGCTTCCAGCGCCGCGGAGTCCGGTTCGGTGCGCTCGTCCTTCAGGAGGCCCATCCGGTTCCACGCGTTGGGTGTGCCCAGGTCCTGGGGAGCCAGGTAGATCTCCAGGGTTCTGACCCGGCCCGATTCACCGGTTCCGGGGGGATGGTGACGGAGGTCGCGGTGGTCGTCATCGTGCCGTTTCCCGATCGCGGTGCTGCGCACCACCACGGCCTGGACCCGGTCCCAGGGGATGCGTTCCTCGATCCGGTGCCAGACCCACATCCGCTGCCGCAGGGTGAATTCCAGCCCGTCCGGTCCCACGCGGATGCTCCGCGGGGCGAGCTGCATGGGCGAGTAGAAGAGCTGCACGATCAGGGTCATGGCGGTCAGGAGCAGGGCTATGTGGGCCAGCGTGTCCATCGCCTGGGACGCCGGTGCGGACCACCACCAGAGGTAGGAGAGGGCAGTGGCGGTGATCAGGCCACCCGTCACCGCCGACCACAGTCCCCAGCTCCACTGCTGGTCGATGAGCACCGGGGTGGTCGGGGGAGTGCGGCCGCCTCCGGCCGCGGAAGGTCCTGCTCCCGGTTCCGGGATCGACTGCCCGGGTTCGGGCCACTGAGGCTCGGAACGCTCGGATGCTCGGCCCGGCGGTGTGTACCACTGCTCTTCCGCCAACCCTCGGTAGAACAGGTCCGGGCGGATCGCTCCCAAGGTTTCTGCCAACCGGATGACCGCCTCCTGCGAGGTCTGGTCGGCACCGCCGATTATGACCCGACGGGACGAGGTGCCGGACTCGCTCCTGGCGGGCCGTTTCCCGGCGACGACGCGCCGGTCTTCCTCCGCCACGTCGGCGAACAGGTGGATGTCCAGGGCCGGGCGCAGCACGCGGTGCTTCCGACCTTTGTGGCCGTGTCTGTCGCTCTCACCGAACCAGGCCTGGCGCGCGCTGACGTAACGCACACGGTCCCAGTTCACGGACCAGGCCCGGGCGGGCAGCCGCCCTTTGCGGTGCCGGGTCACCGTCAGGCCCTCCCGGTCCACGGCCACCTCCCGTTCGGCGCTCTGGTGCGGCTGGTCGCGCAGCATCCCGTAGACGGTCGGGGGCAGGACAGCGGTCAACAGGAGGACGAACCACGCACCGACGGCGGTGTCCTCGTGCCACAGCAGGTCCGCCAAGGAGTTCTCCGGCTCGGCCAGGAACGCGGGCACCGTGTACGCCAGCGCGGGCAGGGCGAACAGCGCCCAGAACGCGCCCAGGCAGCCGAGCGCGGCCCACCCGTCCGTGCTGTACACCTGCCCCAACCGGACCCGGACCCCACCGCCGTGCTCCATGGCGTTCCTGACCTGCCTTCCGTTCGTCCCGTCGACCGGCGGACCCTCAGGAGTTGCTCAGCCGGTTCCTAGGGTCCGATGAAGCCTGCTGCGCGGTGGTTCCGTCCTGATCCGGATTCTTCCCGTCGGTCGACGAACCGCTACGCCACCAGCGGTTCCGGGCCCGTGGGCCCGTTGAATCCGCCCACTCCGCCGCGGGGCCCGTTCCCCTGTCGGGGACAGCTGCGCCACGAACGCTCCACGCCCGCTCCGGGAGCGGATCAGTTCCCCGGAGGGCCTTCCCCGGCCGGGGCCTGCGCCGGAGCGGTCCGTGCCCGGCGGTGCTGCCCCAGGATGTTGAAGAAGACGTTGAGGAGCAGCGCCGAGGCCGCGGCGGTGACGATGCCCGAGTGCAGGATCATCGACGCCCAGTCCGGGAAGCCGTCGAAGAACTCGGGCGCGGCGATGGACAGGACTCCGAAACCGAGGGCGACCGCCACGATCAGCAGGTTGTGGTTGCCCTCGTAGTCGACCTTGGCCAGGGTCTGGATGCCGGCGGCCGCCACGCTGCCGAACAGCACCAGCCCGGCGCCTCCCAGGACCGGTTCCGGGATCATCGCCACGACCCTGCCCAGGATCGGGAACAGGCCCATCGCCACCAGGAACGCGCCGCCGGTGGCCACCACGTAGCGGCTCTTGACCCGGTTGAGCGCGATCAGGCCCACGTTCTGGCTGAACGTGCTGCCGGGGAAGGAGTTGAGGAGCGGGCCGATGATCGCCGTGGCCGCGTCGGCGCGCAGGCCGTCGGCCAGGCGCCTCCCGTCCACCTTGGTGCCCACGATCTGGCCGACCGCCAGGATGTCGGCGACGCCCTCGGCGAGGATCACGATCATGACGATGCACATGGTCACGATCGCCGCGATCTGGAACTCGGGCGGGCCGAAGTAGAAGGGCTGCCCGACGGAGAAGACCGGTCCGTCGGCGACCGCACCGAAGTCGACCTGTCCGAAGGCGGCGGCGAGCAGCGTGCCCAGCAGGAGGCCGAGCAGGATCGCCATCCTGTTCCAGGCGCCGGGCAGGACCTTGGACAGGATCAGGATGATGAGCAGGGTGGAGGCCGCCATGCCCATAGCGCTGTTGGCAGGCACACCGGTCTCGCTGTCTCCGGTGATCCAGCCGACGGCGACCGGCAGCAGGGTGATGCCGATGACGGTGATGACCGTGCCGGTGACCACCGGCGGGAAGAACCGGATGAGGCCGGCGATGAACGGCACGACCAGGATGCCGAACACTCCGGCCGCGATGGAGGCGCCGAACACGGCGGGCAGGCCGCTGCTCTCGCCGATCGCGGTCATCGCGGTGACCGGGACGAAGGAGATCCCGATGACGAGGGGCAGGCGGGCGCCGAAGCGCCACACGCCCAAGGTTTGCAGGAGGGTCGCCAAACCGCTGACCAGCAGTGCGGCACTGATGATCATGCCGGTTTCCACGGTGGTCAGGCCCACGGCGGCCGCGACGATGATCGGCGGGGTGATGACGCCCGCGTACATGGCGAGGATGTGCTGGATGCCGTAGGCGGCCATCAGCTGTGCGGGCGGTCTCTCGTCCTCGGGGCGTGCGTCGGCGGCGGCGCGAGGGCTCTCCGGGTCGGGTTCCCCGTCTGCGGCGGTGCTGCGGAACTTCATCGTGGGACCTTCCGGGTCGGTGGGGTGGACGCCGCCCCGCAGGCAACTACCGCCGAATGACAGCGGGTGGACGGGGGTGTTGCCACGTGGTCAACTCATCGGGTGTCCGGGGCATGGGCCGCGACCGGTGTGAACTTTTGCCGCAAAGTACCATTTCGGAACAATCGAGGGTCCGAAGAAGCGGGTGGGGAAGATCCACGACACCCACAGCAGATTGAGCACGACGGCATGGAAGTGCCAGCCCTCCGCATAGGGACTCGTTGGTATACGGAACCGCCTGCTTCCGTCGTACTCCGCCCGGTCATGTTCGCGGCCCTTCCTGACCCGCTCCGCCACTGCCACCGCCCGGGTGGCGGTCCTCCCCGGCGCGCGGTAGCTCCGGGGCGCGTTCCCCGGCCATCCACAGGCCCAGGTCGTGCCGGTCCACCAGGACCATCCCGTCACCTGCCTCGCGCACGGCCTCCCGGGTGAATCCGTTCGAGGCGACGAATACCCCCACGTGGCCCCGGTGCCCTCCGGCCAGCGCGCCGAGGAAGGCCCGCACCTCGTTGGGCGGGACCGGCCTGCGCCAGCGCTTGCACTGCACGGCCACGGGCCTGCCGTCCGGCGCCTGGGCCCGGATGTCCACCCCGCCGTCGGAGGCGCCGCCCACCACCGTCACCCGCGTGTACCCGTGCACGCGCAGCAGCCGGGCGACGTGCTCCTCGAAGTCCCTGCCGGACATGGTGTCGATCCCGGCGATGCCGGTGCGCGAGACGATCCACCGTTCCCTCGCCAGCCGCAGGCGGGTCCGCAGCCACCAGGCCAGCGCGACCGCCGCTACCACGGCCACCGCGCCCGCGCCCGCCCACACGAGCGGGCGTTCGGCGTTGTCGTACACCCACACCAGGACCAGCAACAGCCCCACCATGGCCAGCGGCAGGGCGTCCCGCAACTTCCGAGCCCACCTCCGTGCCCGGCTCCGGCCCCGGGTTCGCACCTGCCGACCCTGCCTGCGCCGAGCGCTCACGTTCCTCCTCGCGGTGGGGCAATTTCGGGCACATACTTCCATAGGCGCCCTACTCCTCCGCCACGAGTGACCGATCCGACCGCCGCCCGGCCCCGGACCGGGGGCGAACGGTCCCCGGGCACTGCCACAATGGCTCAGGCACCTTCCCGCCGCATACGGGCTCCGGGCCGGCGGGGGTGCCCGCACGCGCGCGATACGCGGCTGAGGGGTCGACGGGCAGAGCACGGGGGTTGGAACGGTGGCCGAGCGCAGGGCGCTGGATCTGGACGCGCTCGCGGTCAGCGACCGCTTCCGGCTGTTCAATTTCACCCGGCGCGACGATCACGTCACCTACCTGTGGATCCTGCGCGCCGTGGACCGCCTCCGCGAGGTCCACCGGGTCCAGGTCGGCGCCGACGAGGTCGAGGCGACCCTGCGGGAGCTGGCCGCAGTGCACGCGGAGGCGCCGGTGGTCCCGGCCCAAGGCCTGCGCGGCCGCCTGGACGAACTCGCCGCCGACGGTGTGGTGCACCGCTTCGACGACGCCTCCCGCGCGGGCACCCTGGCCAGCTACCGCAACCGCCAGTCCGTCTACCAGTTCAGCGAACTCGGCTACCGCGCCTACCATGCGGTGGAGGGCGTCCTCGGCGCCCGCGTGGACGACGTCAACCTGTCCCGCCTGGTCTTCTCCGAAGTGCTGGAGGACCTGGGGGCCTTGGCCGAGGCCAACCGCACCGGCCGGGTCGAGGACGTCTACCGGCGCCTGTCCCGCCTCGACTCGGTCATGGAGGACATGGGTCGGCGCTCCGCCCAGTTCCACGTGACCCTCGGCGAGATCCTGCGCTCCACGGAAGCCTCACCGGAGGTCTTCCTGCGCCACAAGAACGCCCTGCTCGTGCACATGTCGGACTTCATGGCGGAGCTCGACCGCTACCTTCCCCGACTGGACCGCGCGGTCCACGAGGTCGAGGCCACCGGCCTGACCACGCTGCTCGCCCGCGCCGCCGACGCCGACGAACGCCTCTTCATGGAACGGGCCGAACGCCTGGAGGACTGGTCGCGCCGCTGGTGGGCCCTGCGCGCCTGGTTCGCGTCCGAGGGCGGGGCACCCACCCGGGCCGCCGAACTCGGTCAGGCCACCAGGTCCGCCGTGTCCGGGGTGGTCGCGCTCCTGCGCCAGATCACCGAGGCCCAGCGCGGCGGCGTCAACCGCTCCTCACAGCTCCGGCACCTGGCCGCCTGGGTGTTCGACACCCCCGACGACGGCTCCGCGCACGCCCTCATGGGCGCGGCCTTCAACACCCGTTCGGCGCGCCACCTGGGTGTGGCCCACGAGGACGGCGACGAGTTCTCAGCCTCCGAGTCCTGGCACGACGCGGCCGGCGTGGAAGTCTCCGTCACCCTGTTCCGCAACGACCGGGCGCCCACAGCGGGCGTGCCCAAACCGGTACGCCGGGACCGGGGGGCCCGCGGGGAACTGCGCCGCCAGCAGAGCGAGAGCCGCGAGACCGAACGCGCCTCCGCCGAACGCTTGGTCGACGAGGGCGCACACGGCCGCGTCCTCGACGACAGCGACACCAAGATCCTGCTGCGCCTGGTCACCAAGGCACTGGAATCGCGGTCCGTGGTCGCCGGACGCCTGAGCTCGGCCACCGGGGACGACGCCGGAACCCTCGTGCGGCTCGTTCCCTCGGAACAGGGCAGCGTCGTCCGCACGCGGCGGGGCGACCTGCACCTGCCCGGCTTCCGCCTGGAAGTCTCCGCCCGCACCCGCGGAGCCCGCACTCAGAGCGCCCGCACCCGCGGCGCCCGCACGAACGGGAAGGCGAAGTAATGGCCAAGTCCCGCCGCCCCCGCGTCGCGGACGTGGACCTGGGCACGTACCAGCAGGCCGTGCGCAAGGTCTTGACCTGCGACGTCATCACCGCCTCCCGTCCGCGCCCGGGCGTGCTCGAACAGGTCCTGTTCTGGGCCGACCAGATGGCCGAGGACCTGCGCGCCCTCTTCGGGTACCGGCTCATCGCCACCACCGACCACGTACGGCTGGTGCGCGAACTCGACCTGCTCGACCCCACCCAGCGCCAGAACTTCGCCCGCAAGGGCAAGCCCTTCGACCGGCGGCGCCTGGCCTACCTGTGCCTGGTCCTGGCCTCCTTCCAGCGCTCCCAGGTCGAGATCAGCCTCGGCGACCTCGTCCACCGCTTCACCCCCTCGGCCAACGAGATCGACGGCCTGGGCTACGACCCCACCGACTCCACCCACAAGGCCGCCCTGGTCGACGTGGCCCGCTGGCTCCTGGACCGGGGCGCCCTCCACCTGTCCGACGGCTCTGTGGAGGCGTGGGCGCGCGGCAGCGAACAGGCCGACGCCCTCTTCGATATCGACCACGAGATCTGCGGGATCCTCTTCCGTCCCTCCCGCCCGGTCCAGCACCTGCACAGCGCCGCCGGGCTCCTCAACGACCCCCTCGGACCGGACGCCGCCCCGGAACGCGCCGCCCAGCGCGCCCGCCGCCTGCTCCTGGAGTACCCGGTGGTCTACTACGCGGACGTCGAACCCGAAGTCGCGGCCGCCCTGCGCGCCAAGGGGCCGGTCACGGAGGTGGCGCGCCTGACCGGTCTGAAACCGGAGCGCCGAGCCGAGGGGGTCCTGCTGGCCGACCCCGCCGGAAACTTCACCGACCGCGCCTTCCCGGGCAGGGGAGGGGCGGTCACCCGCGCGGCCGGGCTGCTGCTGGCGCAGGTCGCCACCTACTTCGAGGAGTCCTGGGCGGCCCTGACCCACTTGCCCGCCCCCGGCCCCCTGCACGAGTACACCGACCTGGTGCGGCGGGTGGACTCCGGGCTGCCCAGGGAAGAGGTCGTAGCCGAACTGGCCTGGGAGCGGCCCGAGCACGCACCGCGGGCAGGCGAACCCGCCACCGCGCCGCTGGTGGAACGCGAGCGCCTGGAGGAGATGGTCGCCGACCTGTTCGGGGAGTTCGGTGCCGCCTCCTTCACCGTGGCCTGGCAGCGCGACCCCCACGGCCTGCTCGACGCCGCGCTGGACCTGCTGACCGACCTCTCCCTGGTCCGGCCGGTGCCCGGCGGGGTCCTGGTCGCGCCCGCGGCCCTGCGCTACCGCAATATCCGGGGTGCGCTGCCCGAGCGGCCCGACACGGGCCTGCTGCCGTTCGGTCCCCTGGAGCCCGGCACCGGGCAGGACGCCGACCCGCACGCCGAGGCCGCGTCCGACCCCGAGACCGAGCACGAAGACGACACCGCGCACGAAGTCGGCACCGAGCACGGAGACGACACCGTGTCCGAACCCGACACCACGTCCGCCCCCGTAACCGAGGAAACCGCGCCATGACCCGCAGGAGCGACCGCTTCCAGCCCAACCGAGCCGGGATCGTCAACGTCTGGGACTACCTCGACGAGGAGTTCGCCTTCGCCGACGGCCGCCTCGTCCTGCGCGGCCACAACGGATCGGGCAAGACCAAGGCGCTGGAAGTCCTGTTCCCCTTCGTCCTCGACGGCTACACCGACGCCCGCAGGCTCGACCCCTTCAGCGGCCAGAACCGCACCATGAAGTCGAACCTGCTCTACCGGGGACAGGAGTCCGAGTACGGCTACGTGTGGATGGAGTTCGCCCGCGCCGCCGCCGACGACGCCGACGCCGACGGCCCCGAACCCGAGACCGTCACCCTCGTCATCGGCCTGCGCGCCCACCGCCACCGCGACGGCGTCACCCCCTCCTTCTTCGTCACCGACCAGCGCCTGGGCGTGGACTTCGGGCTGCTGTCCACCGACGACCGCCCGCTCACCGAACGCCAGCTCAAGGACGCCCTCGGCGAGGACGCCCACCACGGCAGTGCCGCCGACTACCGCAAGGCCGTGGACGCGCGCCTGTTCGGGCTGGGCGACCGCTACATCCAGCTCCTCGACCTCCTGCTCGCCCTGCGCCGCCCCCTGCTCGCCAAGGACCTGGACCCGGAGAAGGTCTCCCACACCCTCACCGGCGGCCTGAGCCCGCTCGACGACACCCTCATCGACCAGGCGGCGCGCGACTTCGCCAACCTCGCCGCAGTCCAGAGCCGCTTCGCCGCCGCCACCGCCTCCCACGAGGCCGCCCGCGAATTCAGCGCCGTCTACTCCGACTACCTGGCGGCCAACGCCCGCCACCGCCTCTCCCGGGTGGCGGCCGCCACCGAGCAGGCGGGCACCCACGCACACACCGTCACCGAAGCAGCGGAGAGGCTGAAACAGGCCACCGCCGACCGCGACCAGGCCCGGGCCCGCGCCGAGGAACTGGACAAGCACGCCGCGGAACTGGCCGCCGAACGCGACACCCTCCGCCAGCACGAGACCCTCCGCGACCAGCAGGCCCTCCAAGTCAGAAGGGCGGGCAACGAGGAACGCTCCCGGCGCGTCGCCAGCCAGGAGGAGCGGGTCCGCGGCCAGGAAGCGGAGATCACCCGCCTCAACGGTGAGGCCGCCCGCGTCGCCGACCGGGTCGACCGCGAACTCACCCGCGCCGAAAGGCTGCGCGCCGACCTCACCGGGGCCGCCGAACGCTCCGGCATCGTCCACGACGCCGAAGGGGAAGCGGACACCGGCGACGACCTGCCCGAGACCGCCAAGGCCAGGTCCAGCGCCCGACTCGACGACGTCCGGGCCGTCCGCGAACACCTCCGCGACCAGGAACGCGCCGAGGAGGTGCGCGGCCGGGCCGAAAGCGCCGCATCCCGTGCCGACGAGACCCTCGGGGAACACGAGAACGCCTGCGCCACCGCGGAGGAGGACCTCGCCGCACGGCGCCGGGACGCCACCGAAGCCCTGGACGCCTGGTCCCGGCGCTGGGACATCGTCGGCCCCGAAGGCCCGCGTGACCTGCACCGGGCCCTGGACACCTACGGAGAACCCGGCACACCAGCACTCGTCCAGGTCTTCGACGAACTCGTGCACGAGCGCCGCCTGGACACGGCCACCCGCGTCCACGGGCTGGAAACGCAACGGGACAGCCTGGCCCAGGAGCTGTCCGAAGCCAGGAGCGAACGGGACCACGTCGCCGCCGAACGCGACGACGCCCCGCCCGCCGACCCCCTGCGCCCCGCACCCCGAGAGGGCAACCCCGGCGCGCCCCTGTGGCAGCTCGTGCGCTTCCGCGACGACCTGCCGGACGAGCACGGGGCCGCCATCGAGGGCGCCCTGCACGCCGCCGGACTGCTCACCGCCTGGATCCACCCCGACCCGGCACTCACCCTGCGCGCCCTGGACAGGGGCGACGCCGACGCCTACCTCCTGCCCGCCGGTACCCGTCCCTCCGGGCCGACCCTGGCCGACGTACTGACCCCCGAGACCCAGGACCGCGTACCAGCCGAGGCCATCGACGCCTTCCTTGCCGCCGTCCCCCTCACCACCGGGGAAGGCGGCCCCGCCCCCTGGGGCGTGGACACCCGGGCCCGCTTCCGGCTGGGCCCGCTCGTCGGCGCCCACCCCAAACCCGTCGCCGAGTTCATCGGCGCCACCAACCGCGCCCAGCGCCGACGCGAACGCCTGGCCGCCTGCGACGCCCGCATCGGCGAACTCGCACACCGCCACACTGAACTCGACGAGCGGCTCTCCCTCGCCCGCGAACAACTCGGCGACTTCGACCGCGCCCGCGCCGACCTGCCCGAAGCCACCGACGTGGCCAAGGCCGTGCGCGCGCTGGAACACCACTCCACCCTCCTGGCCTCGGCCCGAGCCGCCCGCGCCGAAGCCCGCCGCGAACTCGACGCCGCCGTCGCCGAGGTCGACGCCGAACGCCGCCGGGTCCGCGCCGCGGCGGCCGAACGCGCCATGCCCGCCAGCGCCGAGGACGTCGACGCCGTCGCCCAAGCTGTCGAAGCCTTCCAACAGGCCGCCAACGACCTGTACTCCGTCCGCGCCGACATCGCCGAATACCGCCGCGACCTCGACGAACGCCGGGACACCGTCACCCGGCTGAGCGAAGCGCTCGAGAGCGACCGCGCCGAACTCGACGACGCCCGCGAACACCACGAACGCGAAGCCACCGAACTGGCCACCCTCGAGGCCGCCATCGACGCTCCGGCACGCGAACTCCTCGACCGCCTGGAGCGGACCGAGGCCGAACTCCGCCAGGCCAGGGAACAGCACCGCGACGCCGAGAAGGAGGCCTCCGAAGCCCACGACATTGCCGTGCGCTCCGAAACCCGGCGCGACAGCGGCGGCGAGTCGCTCACCGGAGCCCTAGGCACCCTCTTCGAGCACGCCGCCGCCTTCTCCGCGCTCACCCGGCCCGCCGTGCGCGCGGTCCTGGACGTCGACACCACCGGCACCTGGCCCTCCCCGGAACAGTGGCCCGAGCCCGAAGAGGCCGCCAGGCGCCTGGTGACAGGAGAGGCGGACACCGTCCAGGACACCCTCCCCGACAACGCGGCCGCGCTCATGGAGGCCCTGGCCGCCGCGGTCGGCACCGGCAAGGTCGGCGACAGCGAGCTCAAGACCGCCGGAACCCGCATGTCCCAAGCTCTGAGCACCTTCCAGGAGGCGCTCGGCGGCGACGCTGAAGGCTACCGCGTCGACCACGAGATCGGCGCCAGCGGACTGGTCACCGTCCACGTCAACGACGAGAACGGGCGCACCCCCGTCTCCGCCTTCACTCGGGCAGTTGCCGCACGCGTGGCGGAGCAGGGCGCACTCCTGCGCGAAGAGGAGCAGGGGGTCCTCGAGGACGAACTGCTCGGCGGTATCGCCCAGCAGATCCACGAACGCGTCCGCACCGCCAAACAGCTGGTGCGCGCCATGGACCGTGACACCCGCGCCCGGCCCATGTCCTCCGGCACGAAGGTGGGCATCCGCTGGTCGCGCTTCGACGGGCTCACCGACCACCAGCGCAAGGCGACCGAGCTGGTGCGCCGCGACGGCGCCGGACTCGGGCCGCGCGGCCTGGGCGAGCTGCGCGGTGTGCTGCGGAGCATGATCCGCGACTACCACGCCGCCCACCCCCGGGCCGGCCACAAGCAGGTGCTGTCCGCCGTGCTCGACTACCGCACCTGGTACCGGTTCGAGCTGCGCCTGGCCGTGCCCGGCAAGGACGAGGTCACCCTCACCAAGAACAAGCACGAGCAGATGTCGGGCGGCGAGAAGTCCGCCGCCATCCACCTGCCGCTGTTCGCCGCGGCCAACGCCCTGTACTCCTCGGCCGCGCCCACCTGCCCCCGCGTGGTCGCCCTCGACGAGGCCTTCGCGGGTATCGACGACCGGTACAAGCCCGAACTCATGGGCCTGACCGTCACCTTCGACCTGGACATGTTCATGACCGGCCACGACCTGTGGGTGCACTACGACAGCGTTCCCATGGCCGCGCACTACGACATGCACCACGACAAGGCCAGCAACACCGTCTCGGCCCTGCTCATGCTCTGGGACGGCGAGCAGACCCTGGACGCCGACGCCGGGTTCTCCGGAAACGAGGAGCTCGCCACGGAACTGCTCGGCCTCGCCCCGACCCGCTACGTGCCCCAGTCCACCGCCGGGACCCTGCTCGCGGAGACGGGAACGGACGACACCTGAGTTCGGCGGGTACGCAGCCCGCACCCGTTCCCCGACCAGGACAGGTCGGCGCCCGAGGAGTAGTGTGCCGGTAGCCCGGCCACAGCATCCTCCACCGGGCACGACGCGGAAAGAAGTACACGATGAGGGTCATCAAGCAGATCGCCGACTTCGTCGGCAAGTGGTTCGCGCTCCTGGTCCTGGCGGGAGCGGTGGTGGGCCTGGCGGCACCGGCCCAGACCTCCCTCGTCGCGCCGCACGTGTCCCTGCTGCTGGGGATCATCATGTTCGGCATGGGGCTGACCATGCGCCCGGTGGACTTCGCGATCGTGGCCAAGCACCCCAAGGCGGTCCTGTTGGGCGTGGCCGCCCAGTACACGGTCATGCCCCTGCTCGGCTGGGGCATCGCCCACGCGCTCAGCCTGCCGCCCCTGCTGGTGGTGGGCATGGTCCTGGTCGGTTCGTCACCCGGCGGCACCGCCTCCAACGTCATCGTCTACCTGGCCCGCGGCAACGTGGCGCTCTCGGTCGCGATGACCTCCATCTCCACGATGCTGGCGCCCTTCGTCACGCCCCTGCTGGTGCTGGGCCTGGCCGGTTCGACCCTGCCGGTCTCCGCGGGAGAACTCTTCCTGTCGATCATCCAGGTCGTGCTGCTGCCGGTCATCGCCGGGCTGCTGCTGCGCACCTTCGCCGACCGCTTCGTCGAACCGGTCCTGCCGCTGATGCCGCTGGTCTCGGTCACCGGCATCGTGCTGGTCGTGGCCGGCGTGGTGGGCGCCAACGCCGACGCGGTGGTGACCACCGGCCTGCTGCTGGCCCTGGCCGTCATCCTGCACAACACCCTGGGCCTGGCCCTCGGCTACCTCATCGGGTTCATCGGAAGGCTGCCGGACACCGGCAAGCGGGCCCAGAGCGTCGAGGTCGGTATGCAGAACTCGGGCCTGGCCGCGAGTTTGGCCACCACCCACTTCGAACCGCTCGCCGCTCTGCCCGGTGCCCTGTTCTCGGTCTGGCACAACCTCTCCGGTGCCGTCGTCGCCACCTACTGGGCGCGCAAGGCCCCGAGGGACGCCGAGCCCGAGCCGGAGAGCGCCGACCGGGACTCCTGAGAAGCGGACCGCCCCGGGTTGCCCCGAGTGGCAGCCCCGTGGCAAGCTCAGCCCACCGACAGCCCACCGGCATGACAAGGACGCAACACGTGGCCGCCCGAAAGAAGAAGAACCGTAATCCGGGACGCGGCAGGAACGAGATCCACCGGGGCCCGACCCGCGACCCCGGGCCCACGGGGAACGTGGGCTGTTACTTCATCTTCTTCGCGATGCTGGCCATCGGCCTGGTCGTGCTGCTCCTGGAGCTCTTCACCTAGTGTCCTGAGTCGTTAATTCGTCGGCAGTACGAAGCAAGGGATTCGAGGATCTCCTCGGCCGTCTTGTGCCACACATAGGGTCGAGGGTCCTCGTTCCACACCCTGATCCAGGAGTGGATGTC
>NZ_BAAGZJ010000127.1:0-14149 GCF_054778635.1 Nocardiopsis nanhaiensis | reverse complement strand
CGTTCGTCGCCCGCCACCAACCCTCAACGGACGCCTACGGCGCAGCACCCCCGTTCGTCGCCCGCCACCAACCCTCAACGGACGCCTACGGCGCAGCACCTTCTCGACGGGCAGCATCCACCGAACACGCCCTAGTTCTCTCACGGAGTACGGGCGGGGCCCGACCACGGTTCACCGACCGGGGCCGGGCCATCCGACAGCGGCGCCGGGGTCTCACCCGATGTCGAGTCGGTCCAGAACCGCCGCCGACCCGGCCACCACCGCGGCGGTCAGGCCGACGGACGCGGCGACGAGGGGGGCCGCGTCCGCCGCGGTGACGGTGCCGCTGTCGGCGAAGGCCCCGGTCCCCAACTGGGTCGCCTGGTTGACCAGGCTGTACGGCATGACCAACGACAGGACTTCGGGGCCCGCCATCAGCAGGAGCACACCGGCGGTCGCTCCCAGCAGGGCCACGGCCACGGGGGCCGCGAACGAGCGCATCAGCATCGAGAGCCCGACCTGTAGAGCGGCGACCGGGAGGCAGGCCACGACGATGATGAGGCTGACCAGGAAGTAGACGGGCGGCAGGGTCCCGGGAAGGCCGAACACCGTTTTCCCGGCCACGATCACGCCTGCCACCAGTACCGCCTGGAGGGCTGTGGCCAGAGCGGCCAGTACCGCGGTCTTGGCGACGACCACTTCGAGGCTGGACGCCCTGCTGCTCATCAGCGCGTTCCAGTTACCGCCCTGGTGTTCGACCCGCCACACCAGTGAGGCGAGCACGGCCGCGCCGAGAGCCAGGGGGAACAGGCCGTAGAAGACCACTACCCGGAGCCACAGGGTGTGCCAGCCGTCGCCCAGCGGTTGGTCGGTGACGAGGGTGTTGGCCACCCCGGTGATGACGGCCATCACCGGGAGCAGGACCACCACCGCCCAGCTCAGGGAACGCTTCAACTTGAGGAACTCGGCTCGGATCGCTCCCACGGTCAGGCCTCCTGACGATCGAGTGCGCGGGTGGCGACGAGGAAGACCACCGCTCCCACCACCCCGAGGGCGATCACGCTCAGGTGGGGCGGATCGAGTGCGCTCACGCCGCCTTCGCTCGTGTCGGCGGGCGTGGCTAGCGCGTAGTAGCCCCACGGGGGGAGGAGGTGGGCGAGCCACGGCGGCATACCGGTGCTGGAGACGGTGACGAACACCCCCAGGACTCCGATGCCGAGGCCGACGAGCTGGTTGGGGACGCGTGCTGACAGCAGCAGGTGCAGGGCGAGGAGAACCAGGTTCACCAGCACGACCGAGGCGGTGTAGCCCAGCCACGGACCGGCGGGGAAACCGACGGTGATGCCGACCGCCCTGCCGAGGGCGAACACCAGTGCGCTCTGCAGGAGGGTGGCCGCGACCAGGAGGGAGCCGGTCGCGGCGAACTTGGCCCGGCACAGCTGACCGGGGGCCAGCCCGGAGGTCTGGGAGAGGAGCCACCCGTGGCCCTGGTGCTCGATGTCGACCTGTCGACTGGCGAGTACCGCGACCAGGATCGGCGAAACCAGAGGGACCGCCAGGGCCAGGCCCGCGAGCAGCCAGTGCCAGGGCTGCGCCTCGGGGTCGTGTACCGAATCCATGAATTCGGGAGCGGTGAACGCCAGACACGAGAGCGCGACCACTCCGAGGACCATGACGGTGAAGACGGGCAGCACCCGCAGGCGCCTCATCTTGGCGAACTCGTTCACCACGGCGAGACCGGTCACAGGCCCTTCCCCCCGGTCAGATCCATGAACACGTCCTCGAGGGACTGCTCCTGTCTGCGTACGCCGTGGATGGGGACGCCCTGGTGGACCAGGTGGGCCACCAGGTGAGCGGTGGCGGTGTGATCGAGTCCGGGGATCCGCACACAGTGCCCGTCCCGGATCGCGTGCCACCCGTCGGCCACGACGGTCGCCCGCTCGGGTTCTGGGGTGTCGACGATTACGTCGGGTACCGACTGGGCGAGCAACTGGTCCCGT
The DNA here is from genome assembly GCF_054778635.1 of Nocardiopsis nanhaiensis. Taxonomy (NCBI): domain Bacteria; kingdom Bacillati; phylum Actinomycetota; class Actinomycetes; order Streptosporangiales; family Nocardiopsidaceae; genus Nocardiopsis; species Nocardiopsis nanhaiensis. The sequence continues at coordinate 12,170 of NZ_BAAGZJ010000127.1, read as the reverse complement.
GTCCCCTGAAAGAGCATGCGTCCGTTGCTGAGAATGCCGAGGACGGTCGCTGTTCGGTCGATTTCGCCCAGGAGGTGGCTGGATACCATAACGGTGATTCCGCGGTCGGCCAGCTGTCCGAGCAAACGACGCATTTCCTCGATTCCAGCGGGGTCGAGTCCGTTGGTCGGCTCGTCCAGAATCAGAATGCGCGGCTCTCGGGCCAGCGCCATCGCGATTCCCAGGCGCTGTTTCATGCCCAGGGAGTAGTTGCGGACCCGTTTGTCGAGGTGCTGCTGTAGGCGCACGGTCTGTACGGCCCGCTGGATCTGGCCCTTGTCGAGGTTGAGCAACCGCTGGACCAGGCGCATGTTCTCGCTGCCGGTGAGGTGCCCGTAGGCGGGTGGAGCCTCGATGAGTGAACCGATCGATCCCAGCAGTTCGCGCCGCGTCGACCGCTGCATGCGCTTTCCCATGACGTGTACCTCACCGGTGGTGGGGCGCACCAGGGAAAGCAGCATTTTCATCGTAGTTGACTTACCCGAACCGTTGGGTCCCAGAAATCCGTAGACACATCCTTCCGGAACGCGCAGGTCCAGGTCGTGGACGACTGTTCGTTTTCTGTATGTTTTTCCCAGGCCCTGGGTAATGATCGCGTCAGACACATGATTATGGTCCCCCGTCCGCGATTCGGATTTCATCTACCCGGGGGATGATGCCTCAGTCGTCCTCCGGGATGACGCGAAGGCAGGGATCCGCCCTCAGGGCGTAGCCGAACGTCCCCGGGAGCGGGTGTGGATTCCCTTGGAGGTCTCGCCGGACTCGGCTCTGGGCCTCCGGCCCAGGTGGCCCGAGTCGGAGACGCCCCAGCGGGCCGCGATGGTGGGCGCGCTGCCTACTGGGGGCGGGGTAGGGGGTGCCCCGGTCGTATTCGGGGTATCCCCTGGCGCTAGCGCTGAAGGGTGCTCAGGAGGTTGGTCCACTCCGAGCCCTGGAAGGACAGGTGGCCGTGCTCCCGATGCTGGGTGTCGCGGACCAGGACGCTCTGCCCTTCCGCGACCTCCACGCAGTCGCCGCCGTTGGTGCTGTAGCTGCTCTTGTGCCACGAGGTGTGAGCGGTGGTGTGCGGCGCGGACATCTCCGGGCCTCCTCATCGTTCGAGGGGGGCTTACTGATCGTCTCGTAGGAGCCCGCGCATGAAGGAGAGGGTTTCGTTGGCCTTGAGTGCCTTGCCCAACAGGCTCCCGAACATCAGCGTATACCTGCGAACCTCCTCCGGGTCCTCGGGAACCAGACCGCTGCCCGCTTGCTCCAGGTAGACCAGGTCAGGGTCAGCCTGTTCGGGAAATTCAAGGAGGTTGAACTGTCCGTCCAAGCCGGGGTGGGCGCCACGGGAGAACGGCACCACCCGGATGGTCACGTTGGGCTGCTGGGCCAGGGCGATGAGGTGCTGGACCTGCCCATGCATCGTTTCGGGGCCACCTACCTGGCGGCGTAGCACCGCCTCATCCAGGAGCGCGACGACTTGCAGCGGGGCGTCCTCACGGGTGAGCAGTTCCTGGCGGGACATGCGGACCAGGACCTTCTCATCCACCATGTCCGGAGCTGAAGTGATGGCGGTCTGCTCGATGACGGCCCTGGCGTAGGCCTCGGTCTGTAGGATGCCGGGCACCACGCTGGTCTGGAAAGTGCGCACGACCGAGGCTGCGGCTTCCAACCCGATGTAGCTGTCGAACCCGGGCTTGAGTGACTGGCGATGCCGGTGCCACCAGCCGCGTTTGCGCGCGTGCTTGGCCATCTCGATGAGTTCATTGCGTTCTGCCCCCTGGACGCCGTAAACGTCCAGCAGAATGGCCACGTCACCGGGCTTGGGGCGGGTCATACCGGTCTCGTAACGCCACAGCGTGCTGTCGGTGATCCCGATGCGCTCGGCGACCTCGGCTCTGGAAAGTCCCGAGCTGGCGCGCAGCCGGTTCAGTTCGGCCATGAGGCGTCGCTGTCGGGCGGTGGGGCTCAGGCGTACGCCCATGCTGTCTGACCTCCCTCGATCCTCGTGAACCGTATCACTCAGCATGATTCGATAATCAACCTACGTAAACAGCATGACTTCTTTTTGCACTATTGCAGATTTAGCTTTGGCGGTCCATGCTTGTGCAGAGGGCAGCAGAACAGGCTGCCGTCTGATGGCTAGCGCGTCAGGGAGGGCGTCATGAGTGTTGGTCGGATAGTGGGACCCCGGCGGCCCGGTGGTGGGGTGGGGCGGTCGTCGGCTCCGTGGTGGCGGTACACCGACGGGAACGAGCAGGGGGTGGCACGAGCGCGCAGCTGGTTCCTGCGCGACAAGCGACTCCAGGGCGGGCGCGGGTCCTGGGTCGAGGTGGTCGCCAGCGAGCTCGCCACGAACGCCGTCCGCCACACGGCGAGCAGCGAGAAGTACGGGCGGATGGGGCTCTCGATGGAGTTCCTCAACAGCGACACGGTCCTGATCGGGGTGCTGGACCAGGGGCCCAGGTGGGGTTGCCCGAGGTCGATGCCCCGAGTGATCAACCGTCAGACCGATGAGATGAGCCCGGGCGGCCGGGGTCTGTGGCTCGTCGACCGGATCGCGGAGTTCTGGTGGTGGGAGGGCTACCCCGGGCAGCCGCTGTACCTGCGCGCGATGGTCCGCCTGGACCGTGAGCCGGAGCTGGAGAACGAGACCGTCTGAGGTCGGCGCGGCGGGAAGCGCAGCTCCGCTGAGCCGGGGCCATCGACACCCGCGCGCTCCCGACAACACAGTGCCCGGGCCGGTGCTCCAACACCGGCCCGGGCTGATCAACCACCTGAACCAGACAGGGGATTGACCATGCAGCACCCTACCGGGCGACACCACCGGCGTTGCCGGAGTCTGACCGAACACCTGTGGGCGCTCTTCGCCCTCACCCTCGCCTCGGCGCTGGCCTACCTCCTCATCCCGAACCCTCCAGCTCGGGCCGCGATCGCGCCCGCCCCGGAAGGTCCGCATGGTTCGGACGACGCCCCGAGCCCGGAGCCCTCGACAGCCACCGCCCCGGAAGTCTCCGAACACCGGGAGTACGACTACCTCGACCCCGATCAGATCGCGGGCGCTCTGGTCCGCCCCTACCTCTCCCCGGTCCCCCGGCCGCGAGTGCCCGTTGGTGACCTGCTCGCAGCCCCCGGTACAGCAGCGCCAACGGAAGAGTTCGTCGAACTCGCCTCGGTGATCCGCACCTACCTCCGGGCCTGCGGCTGACACCCGCGAAAACCCCCGAGGGAGCGGTGTTCTGGCCTGACCCGGACCCCGCTCCCTGCCGTGCTGTCCTCGGGGAGAAGCGTTAGGTTGCGGGGCATCCGAAAACGAAACCCCCTGAAACGAAACCCCCTTGCGTTGAGGAGAGCTCCATGTCCCCTGTTCAGATCGTCCGCACGGTGGCCGTTGCGTTGGTCGCCGGTGGCCTCTCCCTGGGCCTGGTGCCCGCTGGGCAGTGCGGGGCGGGGTGGCGGGACCCGGTCAGTACCGGCGACGGCTCCTTCGGGTGGTTCGCCTACGAGGGCATGCCCGGATCGTTGGCCACCACCTGTGAAACAGCTATGGCACCGGTGGGGTCGTGGGCGATCGCGCTGATCGTGGTCGGGGCGACGCTGCTGCTGGGGGCGTGGTTCCACACCCCCTACCGCCGGCCCAAGACGCAGCCTGAGCAGCCCGAGCAGTAGTCACACCCGGGCGCGGACCCGGATGTCCCGGGCGGTCTCGCCGAACTCGGCCTTGAGCATCCGGCCCAGGTGCCCCGAGTCCAGCACTCCCCAGCGGGCGGCGATGGCCGAGGTACTGCGGTCCGCGAGGAGCGGGTCTCCGAGGTCGCGGCGGATGCGGGACAGCCGCTCGGTCCGGATCCATCGAGCCAGGGTGAACCCCCTGGCCTGGCACAGCTTGTACAGGTAGCGGGGCGAAACCCGGTGGGCTGCCGCCACGGACTCCACGGACAGTCCGGGGTCCGCCAGGTTGGCCAGGCAGTACGCCTGAATCCGCTCCCAGGGGTCCTCCGCCTCCTCGGGGACGGCGTCGACGAAGGCCGCGCACACCAGGGACACCAGTGCCGTGGCCAGGTGGTGCTGCGCGCTGGCGACGGCGTAGGAACCCGCACCGCCCGCCACCCCCTGGAGCATGCTGGTCAGCAGTGCCCCGGTGCCGCGTTCGGCACGCACGGGGGTCGCGACCCGCTGCCGGAGCTGGTCCGCGTGGGCCCCGAACAGGTACGCCGGAATACCGACGACGACGGTGTCGTAGGGCTCCCAGAACGGCAGCTCGTAGGGCCGCTCGGTCTCGTAGACCACCAGGTCGCCCGGTGTGAGCAGGCAGCGCCGGTCGCGCTGGTCGACCCCGGCTTTCCCGGAGCGGTGCCAGGCGACCTTCAGCAGGTCCGGGTCGGCGGAACCCATCAGCGAGCGTTCCCGCCGCACCACCATCGGGTCGGCCCGGATCCGGGTGAGTACCAGTTCGTCCACCCGGGTGGTGGAGACCTCGCCTTGGAAGGGGCTGCCGTTCTCGGCCCGCATGCGCAGGGGCGCGAAGGCCTGGGAGGCCGCGGCTTCGAAGCGGTCGATCCGGTCGGTGGCGTGCACGGCGGCCATACCCGTCTCCCCTCCCCCACGCCCCGGCTCTGACATGGGTGTCCTCAGGTCGAGGACTTCCCCGGATGTTAGCCCCGCCACTCGGAGGCGAACAAGGTGTGCGGAAAACGGCGAGCGCCCGTGCGGTGAAGGGCGAGTCCTCCCGGGTCCGCGTGACTACGGTCACTCGAAAGGCGACGAAAGGACAGCCATGGGAGATCACGTCCACGAGGACCTGCGCACCGACATGTTCATCGACGGCGAGTGGACCTCCGGGACCGGCGAGGGGACCATCCCCACGTACGACCCGGGCACCGGTGCCGTCATCACCGAGGTCCCCGTGGCCAGTGAGACCGACGTGAACGCCGCGGTGGACGCCGCCGCGAAGGCCTTCGAGTCAGTCGAGTGGGCGGACATGCTCCCAGCGGCCCGGGCCAAGCTCATGCTGAACCTGGCGGACCTGCTGGAGTCCGACGCCGAGGCCTTCGCCCGGCTGGAGACCACCGACCAGGGCCAGCCGCTCGGTGTCAGCGCAGGGTTCGCCGTCCCGAACGCCGTCGAGCACCTGCGCTACTACGCGGGCTGGGTCACCAAGATCACCGGGATCACCGCTCCGCTGTCGGTGCCGGACGTGGACTACCGGACCCGCCGTGAACCGCTCGGCGTGTGCGCGCTCATCACGCCGTGGAACTTCCCGCTGATGATCCTCATGTGGAAGCTCGCCCCGGCTCTGGCCACCGGCAACACCGTAGTGATCAAGCCCGCCGAGCAGACCCCGCTCACCACGCTCCGCCTCACCGAGCTCGTGCGCCGCGCGGGCATCCCCGACGGTGTCGTCAACGTGGTCACCGGCGGCCCCGAGGTCGGCAAGGCCCTGGTCGCCCACCCCAAGGTCTCCAAGGTGTCCTTCACCGGCTCCACCGAGGTCGGCCGTGAGATCGCGGCGAAGGCCGGCCGCGACCTCAAACACGCCTCGCTCGAACTCGGCGGGAAGGCGCCGTCCATCATCACCGCCGACGCCGATATCGACGCCGCGGTCCAGGGCAACCTCATGGGCGGTCTGCTCAACTCCGGCCAGGTCTGTGCCGCCTACACCCGCTTCTTCGTGGATGCCGCCCGCCACGACGAGTTCGCCGAGAAGATGGCAGCGGGAGCCGCCTCGATGCGCCTGGGCCACGGCCTGTCCGAGAACACCGACCTCGGTCCGCTGGTCTCCGCCGAACAGCGCGACCAGGCCGAGGACTACGTCCGGATCGGCCGCGACGTGGACGGGGCGCACTTGCACGACCGTCCGTCCTCCGCTTCCGAGCCGGGCCCCGGCGGCGAGGGCTTCTTCGTCCGGCCCGCCGTGTTCTCCGGTGTCACCGACGACATGCGCATCGCCCGGGAGGAGATCTTCGGCCCGGTCCTGTCCGTGCTGCCCTACGAGGACCCCGACGAACTCGTTTCCCGGGCCAACGACACTGACTACGGGCTCGCTGCCGTCGTGTGGTCGCGCGACATCGGCGTCGCCAACCGGCTGGCCGCCCGGGTGCGCGCGGGCACGGTGTGGATCAACATGCCCCCGATCCTGGACGCCGCCGCTTCCTGGGGCGGCATGAAGTCCTCAGGGATCGGCAGGGAGAAGGGCTGGTCCGGAATCGAGGCGTTCACCCAGGTCAAGAGCGTGTGGACCAACTTGGCCTGAGTCGCCTTCCCGACAGGCCCCCTTAGCGATGCGTCGACGTGTCGACTTGTCGAAAAGTGCCCCGCCGTCCCCGTGCCCGCCGTCTCCCTGCCCCGCCGCCCCTGCGCCCAGCCGTCCACCTGCCCGGTGGCCCCGCGTCCGACACCGTCCGGCACCACCCACCCGAGGACCCGCCATGGCCGACCCGAAGCATCCGCTCGACGCGCTCACCCCCGACGAGATCACCGCGACCCGCGACCTCCTGGCCCGTACCGGGCACGCCACGCCCGAGAGCCGGTTCGTGTACGTGGGCCTGAAGGAGCCGGGAAAGAAGTCCCTCCTCGCGCACACGCCCGGTACCCCGTTCGAACGCCGGGTCAGGGTGCTGCTCCTGGACACCGCAGGCGGGCCCTCCCAGGACCTCGTCGTGTCCCTCACCCACGGCCGGATCGACGGCGACCGGGCCCTGGACGCCGTCACGGACGGCCAGGTTCCGGTCCTCGAGGAGGAGTTCGAACTGGTCGAGGGGGTACTCAACAACGACGAACGCTGGCTGCGTGCGCTCGGCGACCGCGGCCTGGACCCCGCCAAGGTCCGGGTGGCGCCGCTCTCCGCGGGCGTCTTCGACGACGAGTACCCCGACGAGCGCGGGCGCCGGATCCTGCGCGGCCTCGCCTTCGTCCAGGACCACGAGACCGACATCGCCTGGGCGCACCCCGTGGACGGGCTCGTCGCCTACGTCGACGTCACCAACCACACCGTCGACCGCGTCCTCGACTTCGGGCCCGTTGCCGTTCCCGCGGCGTCCGGCGACTACACCGACCCGGCCGTCGCGGGACCGAACCGCACCACCCAGAAGCCCATCGAGATCACCCAGCCGGAGGGGCCGAGCTTCAGCCTCGACGGCAACCTGCTGACGTGGGAGAACTGGTCACTCCGAGTCGGTTTCGACGCCCGGGAGGGCTTGGTCCTGCACCAGATCGCCTTCTCCGACCGCGACCAGGGCCGCGAGCGCCCGATCATCCACCGCGCGTCGATCGCCGAGATGGTTGTTCCCTACGGCGACCCGTCACCCGTGCGTTCCTGGCAGAACTACTTCGACACCGGCGAGTACATGGTCGGCCGGTTCGCGAACCCGCTCCAACTCGGCTGCGACTGCCTCGGCGACATCACGTACATGGACGCCGTGATCGCCGACGAGTCCGGGGCGCCCAAGACCCTGCCCCAGGCGGTGTGCATGCACGAGGAGGACTTCGGGGTCCTGTGGAAGCACACCGAGCTCTGGTCCGGGAGCGTCGAAACCCGTCGCCAGCGCCGCATGGTCATCTCGTTCTTCACCACGGTCGGCAACTACGACTACGGCTTCTACTGGTACCTCTACCTCGACGGCACCATCGAGTTCGAGGCCAAGGCCACCGGCATCGTCTTCACCTCGGCCCACCCCGGCGGCGACTACCCCTACTCGGCGGAGGTCGCCCCCGGCCTCGGAGCGCCCCTGCACCAGCACCTCTTCTGCGCGCGGCTGGACATGAACCTGGACGGCACCACCCACCGGGTCGAGGAGGTCGACGCCGCCCGGGTGCCCATCGGCCCCGAGAACCCGCGCGGCAACGCCTTCACCCGGAAACGCACGCCCCTGGCCACCGAACTCCAGGCCCGGCGGCTCGCCGACACCTCCGTCGACCGGGTGTGGCACGTGTCGAACCCGAACTCCCTCAACCACGTGGGCCGACCGGTCGCCTACGCCCTGCAGCCCGAGGGCAAACCGGTGCTGCTCGCGGACCCGGCGTCCTCCGTGGCCGCCCGCGCGGCTTTCGCGACCAAGCACCTGTGGGTCACCGCGCAGGACGACTCCGAGCGCTACCCCGCCGGTGACCTGGTCAACCAGCACCACGGGGGCGCTGGTCTGCCCGAGTTCACCGCCGACGACCGGAGCATCGACGGCCGGGACGTGACCGTCTGGCACACCTTCGGTCTGACCCACGCGCCACGCCCCGAGGACTGGCCGATCATGCCGGTGGACTACACGGGCTTCAAGCTGCGCCCGGTGGGCTTCTTCGACCGCAACCCGGCGTTGGACGTCCCGCCGAGTCCGACCAGGCGCGCGCACCGTCCCACCGGGGCAGACTCCCCCGGTAGCTCGGACGGCCCCGGCGGCGAAGGCTGCTGCGGCGGCTGACCGGTTCCGGGACCCCGCCAGCGCCGACCGCCGTCACCGACCCCGTCACCATGCGTGGATTTGTCGACAAATCGACCTGGGGGCGGCCCTCGTGCCGAGGTCCGGAGACCCCTGCCCTACCCGGGGTGTCCGGTTCCTAACGGGTCAGCGGCAGAACCTCCGCGCCCGGCAGCTCGGCCAGCAGCGGCCCGGGGACCCGCAGCTTGGACCTGCGCAAGCCGCTGCCCACAACCACCCACGGGGTGTCGTGCACCGCCTTGTCCACCAGGACCGGCCAGCCCTTGGGCAGCCCGAACGGCGTGATGCCCCCGTACTCCATGCTGGTCAGCCCGGTCGCCTCGTCCATGGGGGCGAACGACGCCTTCCGTGCTCCGAGGTGGCGGCGCAGGGTGCCGTTGACGTCCGCCCGGTCCGTGGCCAGCACCATGCACGCCGCGTACGTCACCTCGCCGCCGCGCTTGGCCGACAGCACCACGCAGTTGGCGCTGGTGTCCAAGGTCAGCCCGTAGGTCTCACAGAAGGCCTCGGTGTCCGCCAGCTCCGGGTCGATCGCGGCGGCCCGGACCGAACCGTCGAAGGGGGCGATGGCCTCGCGTACCGGATCCGCCACCAGTTCCGGGTGGTCGTGTGCCGGCACCCACTCGATCCGTTCAGTCATGGCCGCTCCCCGCTCCTGTTCACGTTCCCGTACACGTGCTCGGAACCGCGGTCCCGTTACGTGCGCCACCATGATGCCGCACGCGGGACACGGAAACTGGCCGCACCCGGACACCCGGGCGCACACCTTAACCGGCCAATACCTCTTAGGGTTCGCGCTATGCGCCAGAGAAACCTGGGGGGAAGGTTCACGGGCGTGGTCGTCTCGACGTTCGCACTGGTGACGGTGTTGGCACCGCCGTCCCTCGCCGGTGAGTCGGGGGTCCAGGCAGCGAGTGACACCGAGAGCCCGTCCCCACACCACAACGAGAAGATCACCGAGTACCACACCAGTGCAGAGGTCCACCCGGACGGGACCGTGGACGTGGTCGAGGAGATCACCTACGACTTCGACACCAACACCAGCCCCGGCATCTATCGGGACATCCCGGTCGTCCTCGAGCGCAGTCTCCTCACCGAACGGGTCGTCGAGATCCATGACCTGGACGTCACCAGCCCGACCGGTGCCGAGACCCGGCTCGACAGCGCGGGAGTGGAGGGCCGCGACTACGTCATCCAGGTCGGCTTGGAGGACGAGCCTGGCACCCACGTCACGGGGGAGCAGACCTACGAACTCTCCTACACCCTCGAAGGCGCGCTCCTGGCGCTCGACGACCACGACGAGTTCTACTGGGACTTCGTCGGCCCCGGCTGGGATGTTCCCAAGGAGGACGTCTCGGTGTCGGTCACCGCCCCGGAGGTCATCGACATCTCCTGCTATCGGGGCCAAGAGGGCTCGACCACTGCCTGCGACAGCACCGGTTCCGAAGGGAGCGCCGTCGAAGCCAGCGAGCCCCACCTCGGCTCCTCAGAGATCCTCACCGTCGCCGTGTCCATGCCCAAGGGCGAGGTGGACACCTCCGCCTCACTGCACGAGACCCGAAGCTCCTGGATCCCGGGGCCGCACATCTTCGTCCTCGCCCTCGTACTCGTCGTCGCCGTGATCGCCATGGCGGCCTTCCGAGTCCGTTCCGGCGCCGCGGCCCGGAACCGCTTCGACCGGATCCCGCCCGGGCTGAGCCCGGCGGCCGCGCACACGATGCACCGTTCGACCGGGATGCTCACCCCCAAGGACCTCATGATCATGCTGGTCCAACTGGAGGAGCGCGGACTGGTCACCTCCCAACCGCACCCGGGTACCCCCGGTGACTGGATCTTCCACCTGCGGGTGAACCCCCGGGACCCTGCCCTGAGCCCTGCCGAGCACGTGCTGCTGCGGGACCTGTTCGCCGGCGCTCCCAGCACCGATCTGCAGAACATGGCCATGTTCCTGCGCCCCTCGCTCACCCAGTCCCTCAACCGGTGCCTGTACGAGGAGAAGCGGGCTCTCGGCCTGTGCCCCAAGCCGGCCACCTACCTGTTGGGGCGGGTGCTGCCACCGCTGGTGTGCCTGGGAGCCGGGCTGGCCCTCCTCTTCACCGGGGACGCCATGCCCGTCCCGGGTGCCGGTTACATCGCACTCCTGCTGTTCGGGTACGCCCTCGCTTCGATCACCCTCCTGGGCTTCGGCCCGTACAACGCCGACGGGCGCCGGGTGCGCGGCCTCCTCAAGCGGGCCCGTGCGGACTCCTCGACCGGCGGGCCGGCGTCGGTGATCGGGTCGCCCTCCTGGGAGCTGGCCGTCGGCATGCCCAGTGAGGAGCTGGACCGGTTGGCCCACGCCCACCAGCAGCACACGTACGGCCCGCGCCCCTACTACTACGACCGCATGTACATGGACCGCTGGCACCGGGTGGCCGGCCGCGGCATGTACCCGCAGTCCTCGGGCGGGGGAGGGGCGGGCGGATTCTCCTCCGGCGGCGGTTTCGGCGGTGGTTCGGCCGGTGGCGGCGGAGGAGGGGGCAGCCGCTGACCCCGCACGGCATGCGTTCCCCGCGAGGGACGCTGCTTCGCGCATCGGCGTGGCTGGCCGCTGGACGTGCCTTAGGGTTCTGCCATGCCGGACACGATGATCCCCCAGGCCCTGACGGCGGCCCAGACAGCCGTTCTCCAAGGGCTGGCCCGGGTTGACGAGAGCACGGTCCGACCCGAGTGGGACCCCCTGTCACCGGTGGCTCTGGTCTCCGGTGCTCTCTTGGTGGTCGTGCTCTCGGCGATGGCCGTTCACAGGTTCCGGACCGAGTCCGCGGCCCTTGGGGCAGCCGTTCCTGAAGGGCTGCGGCCGCTCGCCGCGTACCTGCTCCTGGGCGGGAGCACGTACGTTTCGGGCGCCCTCATGGTCCTGCTGCTCCAGTTGGAGGACCGCGGCAAGATCGCCTCCGAACCCGACCCGGACCAACCGGAGGAGCGCCGCTTCCACCTCCTGGCGGATCCGCGGGACCCGGGCCTGGGCGCATCGGAACGCCTGCTCGTGGAGAGTCTCTTCGCCTCGGGTACCACCGTCGACCCACTCGGCATCCGGATGTCGACCCGAGGAGTGTTCCAGAGCGAGCTCACCGCGGCTCTCCATACCGAACACGTTGACCTGGGGCTGCGCGTCCCGACCGGCCGCTACGCGTTCCTCTGTTTGCTGTTTCCCTTGGCCGCGTTCGCGGGTGGCGTGGTCCTGTTCTTCAATGCCGCAGCTCTCGCGGTTCCGGGTGCCGGCTTCGCCGCGGTGGCGCTGGTCGCCTACGGCGTCGGTGCGCCCCTCCTGCTGGGACCGACGCCGTACAACCCTGCTGGCCGAAGGGTCCGGAACCTCCTCCGGTGGGAGCGGATGTCGGTGCCGGACATACAGACCGGGGCTGCCGCCGGCTCTTGGGAGCTGGCGTTGGGTCTGTCCCACAACTCGATCGACGTGCTCGCTGAGGAGAACCGGAAGTCGGCGCTGCCGACTCCCTACTACTACGAGCCGCGCTATCTCTCCCACTGGGAGGACTTGTTCGGTCCGTCCGACGACCCCGGCGACGCCGTGGATTTCGGGTACGACACGTCCAGTTACGCCTCCCGCAACCGCTCTTCCCGCAACCGCTCCTCCCGTGGCGGCGGTCCCGGCGGCGGTTTCGGCCGTAGGGCGGCCGGTCGCGGCGGCGGTGGCGGCCGCGGGGCGGCCGGTCG
>NZ_BAAGZJ010000126.1:0-14190 GCF_054778635.1 Nocardiopsis nanhaiensis | reverse complement strand
CGGACGGCTCGAACACCTGCGCGGCTCCGCACTCGGGTTCCGCAACCTGACCAACTACATCGCCCGAAGCCTGCTCGAGACCGGCGGCTTCGGACCCCAACTCCTACACCCCCGATTGGGATGAGCCTTTTTGCACCCGCACGAGGTCATCGGCAAGAGCTGCACCCGCACCCGTTTCGCTATCCAGGAAATCGCGGAACTAATTCCTTCCCGCTCCTGGACAATCCTACGTATCACGGAATTATCGCACCGGCGAACAAGCCTATCGTAATCACTACCTTTGCGCCTCAAGTCGGAAATAGAAGGTGACTTAACAACCGCAGGACGGATACTGACACTCCACCTCTTGCGCCCGGCTATTCAACAGCCGGGAATAAAACCCCTTGCGGAATCCGAAATAAGATGCACGTTTCGATTGTCCACGTCGCCATGAAGACAGATACGCTGGAGAACCGAGGACCGAAGGTGCGGTGGCAGAGCTGCGGAAACAGCTCCTGGACGTCACTCGGACTTTCCGAGGACGTCGCTGTCTATTTCGGCACCAGCAATCTCACCCCGCAACCGATTGAGGTGCTCACGTGCCGCGACCGCCCCTGTACGGTCGCGGGCAGCCAGTTCCATGGCCAGCGCGTGAGTGACGATCCAGCCCGCCAGGTTCTCGCCCGCAGCGCCCGAAGTGGAAGGGGGAGTCGTGATGACGGTATCGACCTCTCCCGCCAGTGCACCCCCCAGCGCCTCAGTGATGACGACGGTGGGCGCACCGACTTCGGCGGCGCGGCGCAGCAGGGAATCGATCTCCCGGAACAGGCGCAGCGGGGATAGGACCACTACCGCGTCACCGGGACCGAGGCCCAGCAGGTCATCGGCCAGCCGGAACCCTGTGGCCCCCAGAGAGGTGCAGCGCCGACCCAGCCGACTTACCTCGAGAGACAGGTAGTGGGCGGCTCCGGACGCGGGGCCGATGCCGTAAACCACAGTGCGTTCTGCCTCTTCGACAATCCCGACAGCCTGGTCGAAGGCACGCGGGTCGACGACATCAGGCAGGCGCCGGACGAGGTCAGCGCTGTCCGCGATGACCTGGTCGAAGACCCGGGCACGACCGATGTACTCCAGCCGCTGGTCAAGCACGCGTGCGGGGTCGCGTCGGGCGGTCAGCATGTCACTGAGCGCCCGCTTGAGTTCGCGCAGGCCGCTGTAACCCAGCGAGCGCGCGGTACGCACAACGGTGGCGTCGCTGGTTCCGGTCAGCGCGGCCAGTTCCGCGGCCGAAGCGGTCACGGCCTCCCCGGGCCGATTGAGCAGGAAGTCGGTAACGGTGCGCTCACGCGGCGACAGCGCGGAGAGGTTGGCCGACACGCGGCCAGGGAAACCGCCCCCGCCAGCAGATGAAGTTTTCATTACTTGATTGACCCTTCGATGTAGTAAATACTACCATCCTGTGCACTGGACCACACTAGGAGCTCCCCAATGAAGCACCAGGTCGTCATTATCGGTGGTGGCGTCCACGGCTGTGCCGCAGCCTGGACACTCGCCGACGCGGGCGCCGACGTCCTCCTCCTCGAAGCCGACACCATCGCTTCCGGCGCCTCAGGCGGCTTCGGCCGCCGAGGAGTCCGCGGAAACCGCCGCGACCTGCGGGAACTACCCCTGATGCGGTCCGCCTACCGTCTCTGGCCCACTTTGGACGAACGGCTCGGCAGCCCAACCGGGTACCAGCGCACCGGAGGCCTGTACCTCATCGAACAAGAGACCACCGGCACCAAGGGCGGCCTGGTCGCAGCCCGCACGCATGCTCACATCCAGTCCCAGATGGGCGTCCCGACGAAGCTCATCGACAGGCAACAGCTCATCGAACTCGAACCTGACGTCGCACCCGGTGTCCGCGCCGCGCTCTACGCACCCCTGGACGGATCCGCAGACCACACCGCGACCACACTCGCCTTCGCCGAAGCCGCTCGCAAGAAGGGCGCGACCATCCGCGAAGGCACAGCTGTCACCGGCCTGCACCGCCGTGACGGCCGTATCGCCGCAGTGGAAACCATCGACGGCAGCCGCCACGTTGTAGGCGATGCCCTTTTGGTACTCAACAACACCGGGGCCATCGAACTCCTCCAGGACCAGCTCGAGCTGTCACTGCCCGCTTGGCCGATCCTGCCCCAGGCCCTGCGCCTGCCCGCGGGCACCGACGCGCCCCGGATCAACCATCTCATCGGCCACGACCACAGGCCGTTGTCCCTCAAGGCCCTGCCCGACGGATCCACCATGCTCAGCGGCGGCTGGCGTGGACGGTGGCGCGCGGACCTGGGCCGCGGTGAGGCGACCGCCGACGGCGTCTCCGGCAACATCGCCACCGCGGCCGCCGTCTACACCGCCCTGTGCGGTGCCCGCCCCGACATCGCCGACGCCGAACGGCCCGAATCCTGCAGCGCCGACGAAATCCCCATCATCGACCGCATCCCCGGTACCGCCAACGCCTGGGTCGGCACCGGATGGACCGGCCACGGCTTCGCCATCGCTCCGGCAGTGGCCGAAGCCCTCAGCTTCTGGTTGCGCACCGGAGCACGACCGGAAAGCCTCTCCCCCTTCGCGCTCGACCGGTTCGACAGCGCGGCGCCCCTCCACCCGACCGCCGGCTGAGCCCCAGCCACGGTCAGCAAGGAGCACACATGTTCCCCACCGACGAAATCAGCGGCGACAGCCTCAACACGCTCCTGTTCGCTATCACCGTTCTCGGACTACTCATCCTGGTCGGCGTCGTACTCCGGCTCCTCATCGCCCCGCTGCGTCGGATGTTCATTCCAGCGGCACTCATCGGCGGAACCCTCGGCGCGGTCCTGGGCCCCTACGGTGCGGGCCTGTTCCCCGAATCGATGGCATCCACCTGGGCAGGGCTGCCCGCAGTCCTGATCACGGTCGTGTTCGCCCCCATGCTCCTCGGGATGAGCATGCCTTCTCCGCGCCAGACCTACCACCTCATCATGCCCCAACTGATGTTCAGCTACTTGGGCGTGGCCCTGATGGTCGGGGTCCCCATGCTGGTCTGCGCAGCCCTGCTCGTCCCGTTTTTCAACGTTGGTCCTATGTTCGGCACCATCGTCGAGATCGGCTGGCCGGGTGGCCACGGGACGGCGGCCGGGATGGCTCCCGTCTACGAAGGGCTGGGGTGGTCCGACGGCGGCTCCCTCGCCCTGGCCTCGGCGACCGCAGGCCTGTTGTTCGGCATCATCGTCGGCGTCATCATGATCAACATCGCAGCGCGACGGGGGCACCTCAGCGCCACCCGATCCGGGCGCCCTGCTGACGGGCCCGATCTGCTCCCCGAAGAGGAACACAGTCCGTCGGGCCGGTCCACGTTGAACAAGGACCTCATCGACGGCTTGGCCTTCCACGGGGCGCTCATCGCGGGCGCGATCCTCATCGGGTGGGTACTCCAGTACTTCGTCGACCAGGTCATCCCCGGGATGCCGCTGTTCCCGCTGGCCATGATCGGCGGCGCGATCGTCCAAGCGGTCATCGCCCGGACACCGCTGGCGGCTGCCGTCGACCCCGGGACCCTTCGGACGATCCAGGGAGCCGCGCTCGACCTGCTGGTGGTCTCAGCGGTGGCCTCGATCACGGTTCCCGTAGTCGTTGACAACCTTGTTCCCCTGGGCGTCCTCCTGGCGGTGGCCGCCGTCGTGTGCGTCGCCTTCTTCTACTGGGCCGGACCCCGACTGTTCCGTACGTCCTGGTTCGAACACTCCATCGTCAACTTCGGAACCCTGACCGGGGTGGCTTCCGTCGGCCTCATGCTGCTGCGCACGGCCGACCCGGGGCTGAAAACCGACGCCGCCCGCGCCTACGCTCTGCGGTCACCGTTCTTCAGTCCACTCCTGGGCGGCGGTCTGGTCAGCGCGTCACTACCGATGCTGGCACTGGGCCTAGGTCCGTGGGGTCTGGCGATCGGCGCCCTCGGGGTTGCCCTCCTGGTGTACGTCCTTGCCCGGCTACTGGGGCTGTGGCAGGCGCCGAAGACCAGTGTGGAAACGGCCGCCTCAGCGTAGTTCCGCCCTGGCTACTGTTCCGACGACATCGCAACCCAGGTTTGCGAACCGATGCCCTTGTGCCTGGCCAAGACGGCCCCTGTGGCGCGTCCTTTCCTGAACAGCCGGACTCACACCGGGGGTCCCATTCCACCTTCTCCGTCCTTGATGGGCGGCTTGCGGAACCTATCCACCTTCTTGACCGCCACTAGGTTTATCTCGCCGAAATCATGGTGAAAAGTGGCCGTGCGGGCCCGGTAGCCGCACACGCCAAGCCCGCTCAATACCACCGAGGGACCGGGCCAGTCCCGTCAGACCTCGGCACGATTTCACCATTCGTGGCCTGCCGCACCCGCTGGCAGGCCACAGCGGCGTACCCCGGTCGGGGAGCCGCAGTTCACACAAGACCGTAGGGGCAATCTCGGCTGCCCTGGTCAGGTTCAGCGAGAGGGAAGGAGCGCGGCGTGAGCATAACGACAGGGCGCCACAAGGGAGCGATCATCACCCCGTTCCGTGGGATACGGGACCTGATCTGCGATATGAACCGCATCGCCGACACGATGGCCTCGGTGCGGTCAGGCCCCACCGGCGATGCCGTCCACCCGTGGAGGCCGGCCACGGACATCGTCGCGTGCGGCACTGACGTGCTCATCCGCTGTGACGTTCCAGGCGTGCTCCCCGAGGACATACAGGTCACCTTCTCCCCGGGGCACCTCTCCATCACCGGCGTGCGCCGCCCCGAACGGGACAGGGACACTGCTGCCTACGGCGAACACCGGACCAGCGGCGCCTTCCGGCGCGAGATCACCCTTCCCACGAGCGTGGTCCGCCGTGATGTGTGGGCCGAACTCGACCAGGGGCTCCTACAGATCACGGTCAACGATGCGGCCCGCCCCACGAGGGAGGTCGTGATCCCGATCAACGAAGGCACAACGGTGCCCGCTCCTCGTCCGCCGCAGACCTCCTCTCAGCCGGAGGCACCAGTCGACGCCGGAGCATCGGCGCGGGGCGCCGAGCCGACCGGCGGGAGTGCGCCGATCGGCTCGGGGTGATGCCTCCGGGCTCGGAACCGGCGAAGGGAGCACCGGATCTCGAGCAGTGTGGAGACCCTCCTCCCCTCGGGAGGAAGTTCGCATCGGCTCAGTGCGGGTCCTCAGCCCCGGTTCCCTCGCTCTCGGGTGAGTGCTCACGCAGGTACTCCTCAGTCCCCCGTTCGGCGCCGACGGCGGATTCGGCGAACTCAGGGGTATCGAAAACCTCGTCGGCGAGGGGGTCCTGGAGCGCGGCTTCCTCGTCCCAGTCGATCGCGCCGGTTCGGGGGTCCACCGTGGTGTCCTGCGGAGCGACATCGTGCACGGCCACCACCGTGCTTCCGTCCCCCGAACCGGTGGAGACGGCTCCTGTCGACACTGCGGGGCTGAGCCCGGCGAGCGTGGCTGAGGCCGAGCTGAGCCCGCCCCGGGGGTGCCCGTTCTTCTTCTCCTCTGCCCTCACGAGATCGCGCAGGTTCCTTTCGAGTTCTTCCTCCGTGTCGGACTGCTCCCGCACCGTGGAGACGAGCGCGGACGTGGTCGCGTGGGGGCGGATGCGCACATAGCGGGGCATGACCGCGATTTCGTAGCGAAACATCTTGACGAGCGCGACGACGGCCAGAACATAGACGACGGAGAGCGGCGCCGCTCCGGCCAGCGAGCTGACCTGGAGAACGGTCAGGGCCGCCTCGCCTCCCGCGAGCAGCAGCAGGGCCCCGGCGACGCCGAGGAGGCAGGACCAGAAGAGGCGTGTCACACGAGGGGTCTCGGCCCGGCCGCCATGGCAG
Organism: Nocardiopsis nanhaiensis; assembly: GCF_054778635.1. Taxonomy (NCBI): domain Bacteria; kingdom Bacillati; phylum Actinomycetota; class Actinomycetes; order Streptosporangiales; family Nocardiopsidaceae; genus Nocardiopsis; species Nocardiopsis nanhaiensis. The sequence goes on along the minus strand of NZ_BAAGZJ010000126.1, from coordinate 8,349 downwards.
AGGACGTCGACCACGAGTGAGCACGAGTCGGCGGAGGTCACGAAGAACAGAGTGATGACGAGGATCGCCACTGCGGAGAGCAGTGCGATGACCACTCCCCCGACTGGCAGGTTCTCGAAGAGCAAGAACAATGAGGTGTCGGTGTCGATGACCCCGTTCTCTCCGACCATTCCGCCTTCGGATATCTGGTAATGAATCCCGCTGCTACCGAAAATGGTGAACCAGAGGACCGCGATGGCGGTGGGCGCCAGCATGACGCCGAGAATGAACTCCCGGATGGTGCGGCCCCGGGAGATCCGGGCGATGAACATACCGACGAAAGGAGCCCAACTGAGGAACCAGCTCTGGGTGAACAGGGTCCACCCGAGCGTCCATCCGTCGTCGGCCCCCGCCCCGGTCACGAACATGAGTTCGGGAAAGGCCTGAATGTACTCCCCGGTGTTCTGGACCAACGACCGCAGGAGGAAAACGGTCGGCCCGAGAAGCAGCACGCACAGCGCCAGCAGGGCGGCAAGAATCATGTTGACTTGCGAGAGCCAGCGCAGGCCCTTGTACAGCCCCGTGATAACGGAGACGGTGCTCACCGCGGTGATGACGACGACCAGCCCGACGAGAACCATGTCGGAGGGGTCGAACCAGCCGAGGTGGGCCAGACCGGCCTGGATCTGGAGGACCCCCTGGCCGAGGGAGGTCGCCACTCCGAAGAGAGTACCGACGACGGCGAAGACGTCGATGGCGTGACCGACCCAGGACTCGATGAGCTTGCGACCGAAGACGGGTTCGAGCAGCCATCGGATGGACAGGGGGCGCCCCCGTCGGAAGGTCATGTAGGCCAGGCCGAGTCCGACCACGGCGTAGATGGCCCACGCGTGCAGACCCCAGTGGAACATGGCCTGGCCGATGGCGGCACGCGCAGCTTCGTCACTGCCCGGTTCCACCCCCAGAACCTCCGGCGGAGCGACCATGTGGTTCAAGGGTTCGGCCACGCCCCAGAAGACCAGGCCGATTCCCATACCCGCGGCGAACAGCATGACGAACCAAGTGAGCACAGAGAACTCGGGCTTTTCGCCGTCACGACCCAGTCGGATGTTCCCTGCTCTGGACAGTGCGGCCCAGAAGGAAAACACCAGGAGCATGGTAACGGCCAGAATGTACCACCACCCGAGCACTTCTCCGATTCCGTCACGGATTCCGGTGAAAGCCGCCTCGGCATCGTCTCCGTACTCCGCCCCGTACCACGTGGCGAGGGCGAGTGCACAGACAACGATGAGGACCGATGGGACGAAGACCGGCTTGGAGAGGCCTTTCCATGCGGATTTCAGCGAATTCTCTGAATCTTTCTGTCTCAGAACGGAAGACAAGTGCATATTCCTTAACTAGGTTTTCTTTCGCCCCTGGCCACCAGCGCATTCGATGGCTCGCGGGAATCGCGGCCGGGAGTCAACCTGGACCCGGATCGTCTCCGACTGTTCTCCGTAGATCGGAACGAGGCCGCAACGCCTTCAGCGAAGTTCTGGTTCCCGCGCACTGACGGGTTTCAGAGCGCAGCGGGGAACCATGTTCCGCTGGATGCAAGGGCGGTGTTGTACGGCCGGGGACGCCGCGGCGATGTGTGTCGTCGCTGTGGTCAGCGACACCCCGAGAGTGCTGGGCCGATGGCCGTCGGAGGAACGCCAAACCGTTGCCGACCCAGGCAGCCACCACCATCGAGAGACCCGTCACCCCTGCACCGGGGCCGGCCTCCAACGGAGAGGGCAAGGAGAGCCGACTCGCACAGGGGAGCCATGAGCCCGGACGGCCAAGCGTTGTGCAGGGCCGGTACGGGTAGCGCGGGTTGCCCAAGGAGGAGTGCAGGACGCTACCGGGAATCCCCTGGCCACGGTCAGCTCGCTCCAGCCCTCAGGAGCAAGCGGTGTCAGGATGACCGGGAGGATACGGTCCGGCCGTCGTCCACGCCAGGAACCCGGTCCAAGCGGCTCCGCTGACAACCTGTCGCCCGGCCCTGGATGCATGGCGGCGGGCGGGTTTCCACTGACGTAGTGACGTCCTCTCCCTCCTTCGCAGAACACAGACCCGGTGCCGTCCGATCCACAGCAACACCAAGGCATGGGGGAACGGCAGGCTGTGCGGCGCCGGGAGGTACTGAGCCAGCCTACCTGCGGCGATCGAACCGAAAGCGGTCCCGGGCAGAAGCCTGGACCCCCGGTCGCGGGACCGAACGGGGTCCCGAACATCGAGCGATCGGCCGCGGATCCAGCAACGAGCGCTTGAGCCGACATCCGCTGCTCGGCGACCCCTGGAGCACTGCGGCCCCGAATGGTGTGCCGGTTGCGTTCCTCACACACCGGTGCGCTCCAGGACGTGCGCGAGCCCCGTGCCGATACGCCCCGTCGAGGTCAGGTGCGGTGGTCTGCATGGCCGGACGCCCTCATGGAGACAGAAGGGCTGATCGGCCAGCATGCCTCGTTGCTCGACCCCTGCTTGTTCTGCTCAAAAGCCACCCGGTGCACGGGGTGGTCGAGGTCCGGGAGCTCCGCCAGCGCGTTGATGACCGCACACCCTCTGGGAAGCTCCGACGTCCACTCACCAAACGCCTTGAAAGGCGCGATCAGATGTCCCGCCGGAGTCGGACCCGCGCACACGAATTGTTCGACCAACTCGCGCCAGCGCTGATCACGGTCGAACAGATAGGTGGCCACCAGTGCATCCTTCGCGCCGAACCGGTTGTCCAGCGTTCGCTTGGTGACTCCGGAGCGTGCGGCGATGAGATCGACGCCTGCAGACGTGATGCCCTTCTCGTAGAAACAGTTTCGGGGCGGTGCCGAGGATTCTGCGCGCACCAGGCGTGAGCGCGCCTGAGTCGAGTGCTGCTCTGCGATTCAGACGGTGTTCCACCTCCGCCGGACTCAGTGAACGTCGAGCATCGCTTACGCTCGCGCCTAGCAGGATGGATCCGAAGTCGTTCGATGGTGGCGAAGAGTGATTCGGCGAGGGAGTCCAGGTCCTTGCGTCACAACAAGGCCATGGGCTCCCTCGCCTCACGCTCAGACCAGGCATCCTCTGGAATGGCACATCAGGACACGGCCACGTTGTGTTATATTTTGCGAATAACGAAAACTACTGGGTGTGAGGTAACGGTAAGCATGGGCGAGCCAACCGGCCGCGGGGAGTCTATGGGGGGACTCGCCAAAGGCCTGGCGATCATCGAGACCTTCAACGCGGGTCGGCCCCGTCTCACGGTCAGCCAAGCCGCGGACCACACAGGCATATCCCCAGCCGCAGCTCGGCGATGCCTGCTCACGCTCGTGTCCCTCGGTTACGTAAGCCACGACGGCAAGTACTTCCGTCCAACCCCGAGGTTGGCCAGGCTTGGCGCTGTCTTCAACTTGGTATCCCCGCTGCCGACCCTGGCGCAGCCGTGTCTGGAGGAGGTCAGGGACAAGCTCTCGGAGTCGGCCTCCTTGGCCATTATGGACGGCAGTGATGCCTTGTTCGTCGCGCGGGCCGAGGCTGAGAGCATAGTCTCCATCGGCGGCCGGATCGGTTCACGCCTACCGGCGCACGGTTCATCCACGGGCAGAGTACTCCTGGCTGAACTGGCTGACGGGGAAATCGACGCGTACCTGGCGACCATCGAACCGCAGCGGCGCACTTCCCGCACGCTGTTGTCGGTCGAGTCGATCAAAGCCAGGATCCTTCGCGCGCGCGACGAAGGTGTGGCCTTCACACAAGAGGAGCTTGAAGAGGGGGTCAACACCATGGCCGTCCCCGTGCGGGACTCGGGCGGTCAGGTAGAGGGAGCCATGAGCGTGACGTCCTTTGCCGCCCGCACTCCGGTCTCCGTCATGCGCTCGGAGTACCTCCCGGTCCTTCAACGTGAAGCCGAGAGGCTGGGATCGATGCTCTGAGGGCGTGCCGATGGCGTCAACGTTTGACCAGGCTCGGGAGCGCGATGACCATGCCCATCGCGAGGAAGGCGCCGGCGAAGGGCGTGAAGGCGAGCATCCCGCCCATGGCGGCCGGCGCTGCGAGGAGCGCTGAGGCGCGGAACGTACCGGTCGAGGCAATGGCCGAGCCCTGGTCCTCATGTTCTACTCGTCGAGAGGCGAGCGCCGGACTGGTCGTTTGCACGATGCCGGTACCAGCGCCCGAGAGGACGAGCAGCGCGATCACCGGTGCGCTCCAGGCCGCGACGATTCCGAGCATCCCGATTCCGAGCGCCGTGCAGGTGACCGCCAGTGGTAGGAGTGCTGGTCCCAACCACCGGTTGAGCCGATCGGCGGCCCAAGTACCGACGATGACCGCGAGATTCCCGGTGGCCACCAGCACACCGATCGAGAACGAACTGTAGTTCGAGGCGACCAAGAGGAGCGGGACGAAGGAGTCGAGCATGCTACGCCACGCTCCGGCAGTGACGTTGCTCCAGCAGGCTGCCCGCACCCCGGCCCGGTTCCACAGCGGAGAGGTCCGGCGGCGCGCCGTCCGACGGGCGTACGGGGGAAGACGCGTGAGCATGGAGGCGGGGACGAGGGCAACTGCCGCCACCCCGGCGGCTACGCTGAGAGCGGCCGCCGGGGAGTGCATATCGGAGACCGCACCGGCCAGAACCGCACCGACCAGGGCGCCCGCGCCCGCCGACATTCCGACCGAGGCCACACCGGAGATCGGTGAAGAGGACATACGGACCGCGTGGGTCTGGCTGCTGGTCCAGAAGAGCGCTCGGGCAGCCCCTTGGAGGACGAGTGCACTGACATAGGCAGCGGTGTTCTGGATAAACCCGAGGAGTCCACAGGACAGGCAAGTGAACACCACGGAGGTCGCCAATAGGGTTCGGTCGGAGAGAGTCCGCAGCAACCATGGCATGGAGATCCGTGTGAGGATCTGCGCGGCCCCCGACAGCGCTACAAAGGCTCCGATGAGAGGAGCCCCGAGACCGTCCTGCGCTGCGAGGAGCGGAACCGCCACACCCGCCGTCGCAGTCGCCACCGAGAAGCCCGTCGCAAGGACGGCGGCTGTCGCAGACTCGCGCACGATGCGTTAGAACGCGTCGCGCATGACCTGGAGGTAGGACTCCGGAAGGTCGTCGAAACTGTCGATGACCTCCTCCTCAAGTTCCGCCCCCGTAAGGAAAGCGAACTCGCGTTGCACCTGCTCAGCCTGCGCGAGTACTTGGTCGTCCTGGAGAGCCTCCTCGAGTCCGTCGCTCAAGCAGGTCAGCGCGTCCTCGTCCATGTCCGGTGGACCGACGAGCGGCCGCCCGAGCTCGTTGACGACGAGGTGGGCGTCGACGAGTTCTTGCGCGTGCTCATCGATGTCGAGATCGGAGACCATCGTGATGTCCGACATGTCTTCAGGCGGTTCCTGGCCGAACGAGAGGACACCGGTGTTATCACCGCTCTCAACGCCTCCACGTCGGCCGTCGATGGGACCGGTGAACCCGTCGATGTTCCCCTGGAGCAGGGCGAGCTCGCTTTCGCTCTGACCGTCGAAGCCCGCGACCACCTCGGCTCCGGGGAGTTCGAACGCCTCGATGAGCAGCGCGCCGGTAACGTAGTCCGAGGCGCCTCGGCCGGTCGAACCGAAGCTGAAGCCTTGGCTTGCCTCGATATCGTCCCAGCTCTGGTAGGGCCCGTCGGCGGCAGTAACGAGGATCAGGTCGTCAACGGAAACACGTCCGATGTAGCTGAGGTCATCGAAGGAGAACTCGACACCTTCAGCATCGACCAGAACAGCGGCCGCGATGCCCGAACCGTTCATGATGGCGACTTCAGTACCGTCCGGGTTGCCCTGGCTGAGCTGGTTGATGGCGAGCAGACCGCCAGCGCCGGCCTCATTCTCGATGATCACCTGGGTGCCGATCGCCTCGGCCATGCCGGGCTCGATCAGCCGGGCCAGGGTGTCATACCCGCCTCCCGCGCTGTAGGGGACGGTGAGCGAGACGGTCTCGCCCTGCAGTGTGGCACAGGGGCCGTCTCCGTCCGCGGCGTTGTTGGGGGCGCCGCCGGGCAAGGCTGAACAGCCGGTCGCGAGCCCCAGCAAGAGAGCTGAGGCTGCCGATGACGTCTTTTTCATGGGTCTGGCTCCAAACAGTTGTGGGTCACCCGCCGTGGAAGAGCATCCCGGTCGGTGTTGATACGTAGGTGACTACGCGTAGGAGGGTCCACATGATCACTGCCAGTGCGGCGGCATAACCTGCGGAGAACAACCACCCCCGCTTTCCTACGAAGCGCAGGTAGCAGAACGAGAACGCGGCGCTCGCGGTGAAGATGCCGAACAGCAGCAGAGCGGCGATGTAACCAAACAACCACGCGAGTGCGGCGCCCCAGCGCCTTGCGTCTGCGGTGACGAGGATGTTCTCGGATTCTTCTTCGTCGGCCTTCTCAGCCGTCGGTGTGGTGGCTGGGGACGGCGACGGCGTTCGACCTCGCCCCCGCGCCCGCAGGAACAGGTTGCGTGTGACGGTGTACAGTGCCGCCGTCGCGCCGACGCCGGAAGCGGCCTGCGGTAGGAATGCCGCCTGTTGCGGCCATCCCAAGCTGGCGACGAAGCCCGCCACGAATATCACCGCGGCAGCGCAAGCGATGGTCAGTTCCGCGTTGGCGTCGGATTTTCCAGCGGGGGTCGTCTTGGTTTCGGACTTGTCAGCGAGGGTCGTCATGGGCCTCTCCAGTGGCTGCTTTGTCCTGCTTGGGCGCGTCAGTCGGGCTGGTCGAGCTGCGGTTGCCTCGGCGGACCGAGCGGACGCCCAGGCTCACGGTCAGGACGATGACGACACCGAGTGCGATCACCCCCGGACGGGTCACCCAGTCCCAGCCGAAGAGCATGACGGAGAGGTTGAGGTATGACTCGATCAGGCCCCCCAGTACCAGGGCCAGCAGGAAGGGGATTCGCGGCCAGTCCCATCTGATGCAGAAGACGCCGACCCCAGTGGCCAGGAGCATGATGACGATGTCGGTGACGCTGCCGTTGATGCTGAAGGAGCCGATCACCAGCAGCAGAAGCAGGCCGGGCACGAGTGTCGAGCCGTTGATCCTGGTCAGGTGGGCCAAGGGGCGGATCAGCGGGATGGCGATGATCACCGCGAGAATTCCGGAGATGATCGCGATCCAGATCAGCGAGAACGTGACGTCGAGCTGTGTGGTGAGCATGTCCCGTCCCGGGGTGATCCCGAGGATGAGGAACCCGCCCAGGAGTACTGCGGTCGCGGCACCTCCGGGGATCCCGAAGGCGATGGTGGGGATGAGCGAGCCGGAGTCCTTGGCATTGCTCGTGGACCCTGCCGCGACTACTCCTTCGATACTTCCCTTGCCGAACTGTTCCGGGTTCTTGGAGAGCTGCTTGGCCTGTCCGTAGGCCACCCACTGCGCCACCGAGCCGCCCAGTCCCGGCAGCATCCCGATCCCGACACCGATCATCGACGACCGCACGATGAGGAACCAGTGCCGCAGCGCGTCCAGGAATCCCGCAAGGGTGCCGGTGACCCGATTGCCGCTGCCGGTGCGGGCGACGCTGCTTCGGCTGAGCATGAGTTGAAGGACCTCGGCCCCGCCGAACAGCCCGATGACTACGGGCACCAGTGCGATGCCTTCCCACAGGTCCAGGTTTCCGAAGGTGTAGCGGGGGATGCCGTATGTCGGATCGATGCCGATGTAGGCCACGAGGAGGCCGGCGGCGACCATGATGACGCCGCGGGCCGGGCGCTTGCCCGACAGCGTGACGATGAACGTCATGCCCAGGACCGTAAGTGCGAAGAACTCGGGCGGCCCGAGGACGAGCACCAGCGGTCTGATGACGGTGATGAGGACGGACAGCGCGATCGCCCCAACCAGGCCACCGATGAGTGAGCTGCACAGGATGGCTCCGAGTGCGCGTCCGGCCTGCCCGCGTTTGGTGAGGGGATAGCCGTCGAAGACCGCTGCTGCTGCCGTGGCCTCGCCCGGTATCCCGAAGAGCACCGAAGTGATATCGCTGGCCGTGGAGGTCACGATCCACATCGCGATCAGAAACGCGAGTCCGTGGATCGGCTCCATGTTGAAAGCGAAGGGCAGCAGGAGGGCGATGGCCACGGCGCCGCCGAGGCCCGGCAGGAGCCCGACGATGAAGCCTAAGGCGACGCCGAGGAGGACGAACGCCATGGTTTCCCAGGCCAGAACCTGGGCCATGCCAGTCGTGATTGCTTCGTACATGCTATGCGTCCCTGTCGGTATGCATCAGAGGCGTACCTAGTGCAGCGATTCATAAGTCCTTCGGGGAGTGCTGACTACTGTCAGTGCTCCCCGAGATCGGCGAGGTGGACACCACACGCGCAGTCCAGAGCCTCGTTCGGGGTCCCGGTCCACTGCCCGCTCG
>NZ_BAAGZJ010000125.1:0-16133 GCF_054778635.1 Nocardiopsis nanhaiensis | reverse complement strand
CCTGCTGGGCGCCGCCGCGGCGGCCCGGCAGTCGGTGGGGACGCCGCTGCCGGAGGCCGAGCGCGGCGACGTGGACCGGATCGCCGAGCGCATCCGCGTGGAACTGGGGGAGAGCGGTTTCCAGAGGGAGTTCGGAGCCGGGCACGCGCTCGGCCCCGACGCCCTGTCCGTAGAAGAGGGTGTGCTCGCCGCCCCGCCGGGGTAGCGGGGCGTTGAGGGCGCGCCGTTCGAAGCCCTTCCCGTCATGGGGGTGAGCGCGGATCTGCTCTGACGGTTCTCGCTGACACGCTGGCCGGGACCGGTCGCAAGGTGTTAACCTCGCAGGAATTCCCTACCTTTTCGGTCTGATTTATCCGTGGGAGGCCTTCCTTGAGCACCGACACTACCCCGGAGCAGTCTTGGTCCTTCGAGACCCAGCAGATCCACGCCGGGGCCGAGCCGGACCCCACCACCAACGCGCGGGCCACGCCGATCTACCAGACGACCTCGTACGTCTTCCGGGACAGCCAGCACGGCGCTGACCTGTTCAGCCTCGCCGAGCCCGGCAACATCTACACGCGTATCGGCAACCCCACTCAGGACGTGTTCGAGCAGCGCCTGACCGCTCTGGAGGGCGGGGTCGGCTCGGTCGCCTTCGCCTCCGGATCGGCCGCGACCACTGCCGCGATCCTCAACCTGGTCGGCGCCGGAGACCACCTGGTCGCCAGCCCTCTGCTCTACGGCGGCACGTACAACCTCTTCCAGCACACGCTGCCCAAGCTGGGTATCCAGGTGTCCTTCGTCGAGGACCAGGACGACCCGGAGGCGTGGAAGGCCGCCACCCGTCCGGAGACCAAGCTCTATTTCGCCGAGACCCTCGCCAACCCCGGCGGCAACGTCCTGGACGTGCGCACCGTCGCCGACACCGCGCACGGGGCCGGGGTCCCGCTGATCGTCGACAACACCGTACCCACCCCCTACCTCCTGCGCCCCATCGACCACGGCGCCGACATCGTCGTGCACTCGGCCACCAAGTACCTCGGCGGCCACGGCACCACCGTGGCCGGGGCAGTCGTCGACGCGGGCACCTTCGACTTCGGGGCCCACGGCGACCGCTTCCCCGGTTTCGTCGAGCCCGACGCCAGCTACCACGGCCTCAAGTACTGGGAGGCGCTCGGTCCGGGTGCCTACGCCGCCAAACTGAGGGTTCAGCTGCTGCGCGACACCGGCGCGGCCATCGCCCCGTTCAACTCGTTCCTGATCCTCCAGGGCATCGAGACGCTGTCCCTGCGCATCGAACGCCACGTCGAGAACACCCAGGCCCTGGCCGAGTGGCTGGAGTCCCGCGACGAGGTCGAGCGGGTCCACTACGCTGGCCTGGCCTCCAGCCCTTCCTACGACCGGGCCCGGAAATACCTGCCCAAGGGCGCTGGCGCCGTCCTCTCCTTCGAGCTGCGCGGCGGGGTGGACGCCGGCCGGGCCTTCGTGGACGGCACCGAGCTCTTCAGCCAGCTCGTCAACATCGGCGACGTGCGCAGCCTCATCGTGCACCCGGCCAGCACCACCCACAGCCAGCTCGCGGACGACGAGCAGGCCGCGTCCGGAATCACCCCGGGGCTGGTCCGCCTAGCGGTCGGCTTGGAGCACGTCGACGACCTCCGGTCCGACCTCGAGCTCGGCTTCCGTGCGGCCAAGGAGCACCAGTGACCGACGGTCACCGCCCTTCCGTCCCAGGTCAGGGCACCGGGCATGGCCCGGGTCCGATCTTCGGCGGTTGGCGAGAGGGCGACCCGGTCGGCGAGCGCCGATGGGTCCACCTGGACCGGCCCCTGGAACTGGAGTCCGGGGAACACCTGCCCGGCGTGCGCCTGGCCTATCAGACCTGGGGGCGGCTCGACCCCGGCGCCACCAACGCGGTCCTGGTCCTGCACGCCCTCACCGGCGACGCCCACCTCACCGGCCCGGCCGGTCCTGGGCATCCCAGCCCCGGCTGGTGGGAGGGGCTGATCGGTCCCGGGATGGCCCTGGACACCGACCGTTACTGCGTGGTGGCCCCCAACATCCTGGGCGGTTGCCAGGGCAGCACCGGTCCGTCCTCCCCCGCGCCAGACGGGCGGCCGTGGGGGAGCAGGTTCCCCCGGATCACCGTGCGCGACACCGTGCGGGCAGAGGAGGCGCTCGCCGACACGCTGGGAGTAGGTTCCTGGGCGGCGGTGGTCGGCGGGTCCATGGGTGGGATGCGGGCACTGGAGTGGGCGCTCACCTTCCCCGACCGGGTCGGCCGGGCCCTCATCCTGGCCTGCCCGGCGGCCACAACCGCCTGGCAGATCGCCTGGGCCGCACCGCAGCTGCACGCCATCCGAGCGGACCCCGACTGGTTCGGCGGCGACTACCATTCCACTTCACGAGCGCCCGTGAACGGCTTGGGGGTTGCGCGCCGGATCGCGCACGTCACCTACCGGGGCGCGGGGGAGTTCGACGCGCGTTTCGGCCGTTCCGCGCAGGAAGGCGAGGACCCGGCCGCCGAGGTGCGGTACGCGGTGGAGTCCTACCTCGACCACCATGCGTGGAAGCTGGCCCGCCGCTTCGACCCGGCCAGCTACACAGTGCTCACTGAGGCGATGAACGGGCACGATATCGGCCGCGGCCGCGGTGGCTCCGTGGCCGTGCTCGGCGCGATGCCGGAGAGGACGATCGTCGCCGGGGTGACCAGCGACCACCTGTACCCGCTCGCGCAACAGGAGGAGATTGCCAGACACCTACCGGTTCCCGGCTCGGCCCGGGTGATCGACTCTCCGCACGGCCACGACGGTTTTCTCATCGAGACCGACCAGGTCGGCGCGCTGGTCAAGGAACTGCTGTCCGACGCGGAGTGAGCACGCACAGCTCGCCCCGCGTCGGCCGGGGCCGATCAGTACGGGGTCAGGCCGAGGCCCCGTCCAATCGGGCGGTCTCCTCGGCGCTCAACCGCAGGTCTTTCAGGGCCAGGAGGCCTGTGAGCTGGTCCAGGTCGCGGGCGCTGGAGAGCACCGAGGCCACACCGGGGCGCGCCACCAGCCAGGCCAGTGCCACCGTGGACAGCTCCGCCGAGCGCTCGGCGGCGATCGCGTCCAGGGCGGTCAGCACCCTCTCACCGCGCGGGTGGTCAAGGTAGGCGCGGGCCTTCGCCGCTCGGGGGCTGTTGTCGGCAGTGCTGCCCGGTCGGTACTTGCCGGTGAGGAAGCCGCGGGCCAGACCGAAGTAGGGCAGTAGGGCCAGGCCTTCTTCCCGGGCCAGCGGCACCAGGTCCCGCTCGATCCCGCGCTCGACGAGGTTGTACTGCGGCTGTACGCACACGGGGCGGTGCCAGCCGTTCTCGTCGCAGGCCGACACCCACTCGCGGACGCGCTCGGGGCTGTGGTTGGACAGGCCCGTGTACCGGATCTTGCCCTCGTCGACCAGGCCGGAGAAGGCTTCGGCGCTCTCGGCGATGGGCGTTTCGGCGTCGTCGAAGTGGGCGTAGTAGAGGTCCACGGTTTCCAGGCCGAGCCGCTGCAGGGAGGCTTCGGCGGCGGCCTTGACGTTGCCGGCGGACAGGCCCTTGAAGTCCGGGTGCTGGCTCACCTTGGTGGCGATGACCGTGTCGCCGTGCCCGCGCGCGGCCAGCCAGCGCCCGATCACCCGCTCGGACTCGCCGCCGGTGTGACCCTCGACCCAGGCCGAGTAGGAGTCGGCGGTGTCGATGAAGTTGCCGCCGCTCTCCCGGTACTCGTCCAGGATCGCGAAGGAGGTGTCCTCGTCAGCCGTCCAGCCGAAGACGTTGCCGCCCAGGTTCAGCGGGCTGACCCGCAGATCGGAGGTGCCGAGCGGGCGCAGGTGGGTATCGTGCATGCTCACCGTTCCGTGTGTCCCCGCGAGGGGTGGGGTCGCTTCGCCTCCACGCTAGAGGAGCCGGATCCGGGGGTCACGCGGGATTCCGAGGGGCCCGGTGCATCATGGAGACAGGCCCCTGCCCCGTCCCGTGCGAGTCCGGTGACTGAACCCCGAGGAGGCGGTTCGATGACAGAGCGCAAACCACCCGGTACGGGTTTCGAGTCGTGGATCGACACCCAGATCAGGCAGTCCAGGGAACGGGGTGAGTTCGACGACCTCCCAGGCGCGGGCAAGCCGATCGCCGACATCGACCGGCCCTACGACGAGAACTGGTGGATCAAGCGGAAGCTGAAGAGCGAGAACGTCTCGCTGTTGCCGCCCACCCTGCGCCTGCGCAAGGAGGCCGAGGACACCCTCGAGGAGGCCCGCGGGGCCAGGACCGAGAAACGGGTGCGCGAGCTCCTGGAGGGCCTCAACAAGAAGATCCGCGAGATGAACTCCAGCTCCGTCCCGGGCCCGCCACTCAACCTCATGCCCTACGACATCGAGGAGTTCCTCGAGAAGAAGTGGCGCGGACCGGCCGGATCCTGACCCCTGGGGGTGATCACGGCATGGAAACCGCCCAGAATTTCGGTGGCGCCTCCGCGGGAACGTGCGGTTCGGACCCGACCAGCATGACCGGGAACGGGGACCGGTCACGTGCAGCGGGCCCTTTTCGGGAAGACGGCTTCCGGGGAAACGCCACTGAGAGCACCGGCCCTAGCAGTTGGCGCTGGCGACGTCGCGCCAGGTCTGGTTGTTGTCCTGGCCGTACTCCTCACCGTCGAACCACGGATTGACCCGCTCGGAGTCTTCCGTGCCCCAGCTGGCCTCCCCGTCCCCGTTGGCGTCGAAGCCGAGCTCGAAGTGCAGGTGCGGGTGGTCGTTGGCGCCCTCGCCGGTCCTGCCGACGGCCCCGATCTGTTCGCCCTGAGAGACGGTGTCCCCGACGTCGACGTCCATCGACTCCAGGTGGATGTACGTGGTGAAGTAGTCGGAACCGTGGTCGATCTGCACGACGTTTCCGGCGTTGTCGTGCCAGAAGGCCATGTTGACGGTGCCCTCGGCCGCGGCGAGCAGAGGAGCCCCCTCGGTGCCGTGCTGGTCCGGCTCGCGCACCATGTCCAGGGCGGGCGCGTGCGCCCAGGTGTCCAGGCGCCATTCCTGCCCGCACTCGAACGGCAGCTGGAAGTCGACGGGGGGCTGCTGGGCTTCGCTGTCGGCGACGTTGGTCGCGTTGGGAGCCGACGCCGACGGGTCGGAGGACACGGCGGAGACGGTCAGTGGAAGGGTGACCGCGGCGGCAGCCGCGACCCCCGTCCAGAGCGCTGCACGTCTGAATCTCATGTGCATTCCTTTTCCTGGTAGGCGCTATTCGAACGGAATGGCAGAAGTGCCTCTTCCGGTTGGCGCTGGAAGCATGCTAGGAGTCGCGAAGCGGGACGTCCATGCCTCGCGGAAATTCATTTCACGAGCCCGTGCGGGACGATGAGAACTACAGGTCAAAGCTTTATGGATCGACGGCCAATCGGGGGTCTCCGTGTCTTTGTGAACGAAATTCCACAACTGGTCCGGGCGCGGGTGAAGAGGGTGGGAATTCGGGGGCGCCGGGCAGGAGGACGCCCAGCGCAGAGGGCCGGACGCCGGTGCCGGTGACGAGTGGAGGCGTAGCGCCGCCACCCGTCACCGGCGGCCGGGGAACCGGGTCAGAGGCCGTGGGTGGCGCGGCGGATCTCTGCGTAGCGCTCGCGGACCCGGGTGCCCACGTCGGTGGCGTGGGTGGACTCCTCCTCGGGCGTTCCCAGGGTCCAGGCCGGGGGATCGGGGGTTCCGGCGAGGGTCCAGGCGGCTTGGCGGGCGGCGCCGATGGCCACGTACTCGGCCACGGGCGGAACCACGACCGGCGCCCCCAGGACGATGGGGGCGATGGCGCGCACGGCGGCCGACCGGGCCCCTCCGCCGACCAACAGGACGCGTTCCACCGGGACACCCTGCTCGGCGAGGGTGGCCAGGCCGTCGGCCAGGCCGCACAGCATGCCCTCCACGGCGGCGCGGGCGACGTTCTCCGGCCGCATGTTGTCGCGGCGCAGACCGTGCAGGGAGCCCGTGGCCTCCGGAAGCTCGGGGGTGCGCTCCCCGTCCAGGTAGGGCAGGAGGACAAGCCCTTCCGAACCCGGCTCCGCGCGCAGGGCGAGCGCGTCCAGGCCGGCCAGTCCCGTGTCCAGCATCGCGGCTGTGGAACTGAGCACGCGGGCGGCGTTCAGGGTGCAGGCCAGCGGGAGGAAGCGGCCGGTCGCGTCGGCGAACCCGCAGATGGTCCCGGTGGGGTCGTGGGTGGCCCGGTCGTGCGCGGCGAACACGGTTCCGCTGGTGCCGAGCGAGACGGCGACGTCGCCGGGGCGCAGACCCAGTCCCAGGGCGGCGCCCATGTTGTCTCCGGTGCCCGGGGCGATCACGGCGCCCTCGGGGGTGTGGCCCACGGCCTCGGCCGGTTCGGCCACGCGCGGCACGTCGATTTCGCGGCCGAAGCCCCGGACGAGCAGGTCGGTGCGGTAGGCGCCGTCGGCGGGCGACCAGTAGCCGGTGCCCGAGGCGTCGCCCCGGTCCGTGGTCGGCTCTCCGCGGGCGCCGCCCAGCCGCCAGGTCAGCCAGTCGTGGGGGAGCATGACCCCGCGCACGCGCGCGGCGTTGTCGGGTTCGTGTTCGGCGAGCCAGCGCAGCTTGGTCACGGTGAGGCTGGCCACGGGCACGTTGCCCACCGCTTCTGCCCAGGCTTCTGGGCCGCCGAGCTCCGTGACGAGGTCGTGCGCGGCTCCGGCGGAGCGGGCGTCGTTCCACAGGAGGGCGGGCCGGACGACCTCGCCGTCCTCGTCGATCACGACCATGCCGTGCTGCTGCCCGGCCACGGAGACGGCCGACACGTCGTCGAGCAGCCCGGAGGCGGCCGTGGTCAGTGCCGACCACCAGTGGGCCGGGTCGGTCTCGGTGCCGTCGGGGTGTGGCGCGCGGCCCTCGCGGACCACCTTCCCGGTCGTGGTGTCGCAGACCACGATCTTGCAGGACTGCGTCGAACTGTCGATTCCGGCAACCAGTGCCATGTCTGCTCCGTGTGGGTGAGGGGGCGAAGCTGTCGTCGAGATTACGTTCCCGCCGACTCGATGAGGTTTCGGGCCGTCTTTGTGTCGGTGACCAGCGAGGAAACCACCCCGGTCTTGAGGACGGAGCGGATGGCCCGGGTCTTGCCCGTGCCGCCGGCCACAGCGATGACTTCGGGGACGGCGCGGAGCTGTTCCAGCGTGATGGCGATGATCCGCGACGTGAGTTCCGGGGCGATGGGGGCGCCGTGCACGTCCACGGTGCGGGCGCACACTTCGGCCTGGACCCCTTCGCGTTCGAGGGATTCACCCTCCGCCAGGGTGAGGGCGTCGCGGACCAGGGACAGGGTGGGTGACCAGGAGCCGATGGCGACGACGGCCTTGTCGAGCCCGCCGTAGTGCTGCATGGCGTCGGCCACCTGGGGTTGGGCGCGCAGCGCGCGGGCGGTGCCGGGGTCGGAGACCACGAGCGGGGCGTAGATGGGGTAGGCGGGGCCGCGGGCGAGGCTGGCCACGCGGCGGACCAGCTCGACGGAGTTCTCCTCCACGCCGCCGGGCAGGACGCCGGTGAGCTGGACGACCGTGCACCGGGGGAGTTCGCCCAGCGCGAGAGTCATCGCGTTGAGGGTGCGGGAGCAGGCCAGGCCCAGGGTGTCGTCCTCTTGGACGATCTCGGTGAGGTACTCGGCCGCGATGCGTCCCAGGCTGCGCTGCAGGGACTCGCCTTCCCCGGTGTGGGCGACCGCGACCGCCTGTTTGAGGCCGTAGGCGGTGCTCAGCTGGTGGGAGAGGTCGGTGTCCACCTCGGTCGGTTCGGCGATCTCTATGCGGACGATCCCGGCTTCGCGGGCGTCATCGAGGATGCGTGCGACCTTGAACCGGCTGATCCCGAAGTCCTCGGCGATGCGGATCTTGGAGTCCCCCGCGAGGTAGTACCTGCGGGCCACAGCGGTGGCGCGGATCAGTTCCGCCGGCCGGAACGCGTGCTTCATCTACGCCCTCCAGACGTTTCGCTCATATGAGCGGAGTATTGCCCATTATTGCACCACGGGTTGACCGGTGACACCCGTCACAACTTAAATGATCCGGACGGCGCTCATGTGTACAAATGGCCGCTCATATGAGCGAAAGGTGTCCGTGGGAGGCCGGGACGTGCGCAGACGCGTCGTCTCCCGGTCCCGGCCTTGCGAAATCCCCCCAGGAGGAAGACATGTTCACAAGTACGACGAGAGGGGTCCCGCTGGCGGCAGCAGCCACCGGCCTGGCCCTGATCGCGACCGCCTGCGCGGGGGCCGGGGGCACCGGCGCCGACGAGGACCGGGTCGTCACCATCGCCACGGTCGCCAACCCACAGATGGAGGACATCGAGGCCCTCGCGGCGGAGTTCGAAGACGAGCACCCCGACATCACGGTCGAGTTCGTGGTCCTCCCCGAGAACCAGCTGCGCGACCGCGTCACCCAGGACATCGCCACCCAGGGCGGCCAGTACGACGTCGTCACCGTCGGCACCTACGAGGTACCGATCTGGGCGGAGAACGACTGGATCCTCAGCCTCGACGAGTTCGCCTCCGACGACGCCTACGACATCGACGACATCATCCCCACCGTCCGGTCAGCACTGTCCTACGAGGACGAGATGTTCGGGGCGCCCTTCTACGGTGAGTCCTCGTTCCTCATGTACCGGCAGGACCTGTTCGACGAGGCGGGCCTGGAGATGCCCGAGAACCCGACCTGGGAGGACGTCGCCGAATTCGCCGCCGAACTCGACGACGATGAGACCGCCGGTATCTGCCTGCGCGGCGTCCCCGGCTGGGGCGAGATCCTGGCCCCGCTCAACTCCGTAATCCTCACCTACGGAGGACAGTGGTACGACGAGGACTGGACCGCGCACCTGGACTCACCCGAGGTGCAGGAGGCCGTGGAGACCTACGTCGACCTCGTGCGCGACCACGGTCAGTCGGGCGCGCCCAACGCCGGCTTCACCGAGTGCCTCACCACCATGGCCCAGGGCGACGCCGCCATGTTCTACGACTCCACCGTCGCCGGGGGCAGCCTGGAGGACCCCGAGTCCAGCAGCGTCGTCGGCGAGATCGGCTACGTCGCCGCGCCGACCATGGAGACCGATCACGCGGGCTGGCTGTGGGCCTGGGCGCTGTCGATCCCCGCCACCTCCGAAGACCCCGAGGCCGCGTGGGAGTTCGTTTCCTGGGCCACCTCGAAGGAGTACCACCAGCTCGTCGGTGAGGAACTGGGCTGGGAGCGCGTCCCGCCCGGCGCCCGCGTCTCCACCTACGGCATCCCCGAGTACCAGGAGGCGGCCGAGGCCTTCGCGATGCCCACCTACGACGCCATCGACAACGTCGACGTGGAGCAGCCCGGCGTGCACCCGCAGCCGTGGACCGGGGTGCAGTACGTGTCCATCCCCGAGTTCCAGGACCTGGGCACCCGGGTCTCCCAGGAGATCTCCGCGTCCATCGCCGGCCAGCAGACCGTCGAGGAGGCGCTCGCCAAGTCCCAGGAGTACGCGGACGAGACGGCCGAGTCCGGCGGCTACCGCGACTGAGGTACCACCGGTGCCGGGTTCCGCGCCCGGGCCCGGTGCCGGTACCGCACTCCACGCCTTCGAGCACTCCACCTTCGAGTACCACCGAGGAAGCCATGACCGCTCAGAGCGCGCCGGACACGGCGCGGCGCGGGCCCCGACCACGGGACCTGACCCGGGCCCAGCGGTGGGTCCGGCGCAGCCCGCTCCTACCGGGACTGCTGTTCGTCATCGCGATGACGCAGATCCCGTTCCTGTTCACGATCTACTACAGCTTCCAGGACAGCAACCTGCTGCGCCCCGGCAGCGACGCCTTCGCCGGATGGTCCAACTACGGCAGCGTCCTCGGCGACCCGCTGTTCCGCAACGCCGTCACGAACACGGTCCTGCTCACCGTCGGCGCCGTCCTGGCCTCACTGGTCCTCGGCCTGGCGCTGGCCCTGCTCCTCGACCGGGCCTTCCTCGGGCGGGGGGTCGTCCGGACCCTGATGATCACACCGTTCCTGGTCATGCCGGTCGCCGCCGCCCTGCTGTGGAAGACCTCCATGTACCACCCGGTGTACGGCCTCATCAACTGGGTGCTCTCACCGTTCGGGGTCCAGGCCGACTGGGTGAACGACTTCCCGCTGCTGTCCATCGTCATGGTGCTGACCTGGCAGTGGACCCCGTTCATGATGCTCATCATGCTCGCGGGCCTGCAGAGCCAGTCCCCGGAGGTGCTGGAGGCGGCACGGGTCGACGGGGCCGGGCCCTTCGCGGTCTTCCGCCGGATCACCTTCCCGCACCTGCGCCGCTTCGTGGAGTTGGCGCTCCTGCTCGGCACCATCTACATCGTCCAGACCTTCGACGCGATCTTCATGATCACGCAGGGCGGGCCGGGCCAGTCGACCACCAACCTGCCCTACTTCATCTACCTGCAGGCCTTCCGGGCCTTCGACGTCGGAGAGGCCGCGGCGGCGGGCGTGATCGTAGTCGCCGCGACGCTGATCATCGCCATGTTCGCCCTGCGAGTGGTCTCCAGCCTGTTCGAGGAGGAGTCGTGACACGCGTGACCGCAGCTCCGACCGGGCCGCCCGCCGCGACCGCCACCGGCCCGCGTCCCCGACCGCGCCGCCGACGGCGCCGCCCCGCGCGCCCTGGTCTGGGGATCCTCGCCTGGCTCGTGGGGATCGTGTTCTTCTTCCCGGTGCTGTGGATGTTCCTCACCGGCTTCAAACAGGAGTCGCAGGCCTCCACCAGCCCGCCCACGTTCTTCTTCCTGCCGACACTGGACCAGTACTCGGCGATCATCGGGCGCGACTTCGTCCCTTACCTGCTGAACTCCCTCCAGGCCTCCGTGCTGTCCACGATCCTGGCCGTCGTCCTGGGCCTGCCGGCCGCCTACGCGCTGTCCCTGCTGCGCATCCCCAAGTGGCGGGACTCGCTGTTCTTCTTCCTGTCCACCAAGCTGCTGCCGCCGGTAGCGATGATCCTGCCCCTGTACGTCATCGCCCAGAACCTGGGTGCCCTGGACGACGTGCGGACGCTCACCCTCGTGTACACGGCGATGAACCTGCCGATCGCGG
Organism: Nocardiopsis nanhaiensis; assembly: GCF_054778635.1. Lineage (NCBI taxonomy): Bacteria > Bacillati > Actinomycetota > Actinomycetes > Streptosporangiales > Nocardiopsidaceae > Nocardiopsis > Nocardiopsis nanhaiensis. The sequence goes on along the minus strand of NZ_BAAGZJ010000125.1, from coordinate 5,061 downwards.
TGTGGATGATCCGTTCGTTCCTGGTCGAGCTGCCCAAGGAGGTCCTCGAGGCCGCCCGTATGGACGGCGCGCACCGTTTCACGGAGATGCGGCGGGTCATCCTGCCGATGATCGCGCCCGGGCTGGCCGCCACCGCCCTCATCTGCTTCATCTTCGCCTGGAACGAGTTCTTCTTCGCGGTCAACCTCACCGCCAGCCAGGCTTCCACCGTCCCGGTCTTCCTCGTCGGCTTCATCAGCGGCGAGGGCCTGTACTGGGCCCGACTCTCGGCCGCCTCCACCATGGCGGCCCTGCCCGTGATCCTCGCCGGATGGGCCGCCCAACGCTGGCTGGTCCGAGGCCTCTCCCTAGGAGCCGTGAAGTAATGCGCGCACTCGTCGTCAGTGAACCCGGCCGCTTCTCCGTCCAGGAGGCGGACGACCCCAAACCCGGGCCCAAGGACGTGGTCGTCGCCCCGGCCGCCGTCGGCGTGTGCGGGACCGACCTGCACATCATCGACGGGGAGTTCGCACCCACCCCGTACCCGATCGTCCCCGGCCACGAGTTCGCCGGGACCGTGGTGGCGCTCGGGGCCGAGGTCACCGGGCTGTCCGTGGACGACCGCGTGGCGGTCGACCCCTCCCTCTTCTGCGGTGCGTGCGCCAAGTGCCTGGTGGGGCGCGGCAACCTGTGCGAGCGGTGGAACGCTGTGGGAGTCACCCGGCCCGGCGCCGCCGCCGAGTTCGTGCCGGTGCCCGCCGCCTCCTGCTACCGCATGCCCGACGCCATGCCCTTCGAGCACGGGGCGCTCATCGAACCCCTCTCCTGTGCCGTGCACGGCTTCGACCTGCTGCCCGGCCGCGTGGGCGAGCACTACCTGGTCTACGGCGCGGGGACCATGGGGCTGCTCATGTCCCAGCTGGCCCGGTCAGCCGGGGCCGCCAGCGTGTCCGTGGTGGACCCCAACACCGACCGGCTGGCCGTCGCCGCGACCCTGGCCGCGGACGCCGTGGCCACCGGGCCCGACGGCCTGGACCGCGACGACTGGGAGGTGGTCATCGACTGCACCGGGGTGGTCGCGGCGATCGAGGACGGCCTCACCCGGGTCGCCCGGGGCGGCACCTTCCAGGTGTTCGGTGTGGCCCCGGCCGAGGACACCGCCACCTTCTCGCCGTTCCGCGTCTACAACGACGAGATCACCGTGGTGGGCAGCATGGCCGTCCTGCACAGCTACGGGCGGGCCGTGGACCTCATGGCCAAGGGGGTCGTGGACGCCGACGCCATGGTCACCGACTCCTTCGAACTCGCCGGCTTCGGTGCGGCGGTCGAGGCGTTCCGGGCCGGGCGCGGCCGCAAGCTCCAGGTCAACCCGCAGCTGTAGAGGAGGGATGAACCGTGGCAACGGTCAGTTTCGAGAAGGCCACCCACTTCTATCCGGGCGCGGACGCGCCCGCCGTGGACGAGCTGAGCCTGGAGATCGAGGACGGGGAGTTCCTCGTCCTGGTCGGGCCGTCCGGGTGCGGCAAGTCCACGTCCCTGCGGATGCTCGCGGGGCTGGAGGAGGTGGATTCGGGGAGTATCCGCATCGGCGGTACCGAGGTCACCGACAAGAGCCCCATGGACCGCGACATCGCCATGGTCTTCCAGTCGTACGCGCTCTACCCGCACATGTCGGTGGCGCAGAACATGGCTTTCGCCCTGGAAATGGCCAAGGTCGGCAAGGCGGAGCGCGAGCGCCGCGTCCAGGAGGCCGCCGAGCTCCTCGACCTGGGGCAGCTGCTGCACCGCAGGCCCAAGGCGCTCTCCGGCGGTCAGCGGCAACGGGTGGCGATGGGCCGCGCGATCGTGCGCGAGCCGCGGGTGTTCCTCATGGACGAGCCCCTGTCCAACTTGGACGCCAAACTCCGCGTGTCCACCCGCACCCAGATCGCCGACCTCCAACGGCGGCTGGGGATCACCACCGTCTACGTCACCCACGACCAAGTGGAGGCCATGACGATGGGCGACCGGGTGGCCGTGCTCAAGGACGGGGTGCTGCAGCAGTGCGACACCCCCATGGGCCTGTACGAGCGCCCGGCCAACGCCTTCGTCGCCGGGTTCATGGGATCGCCCTCGATGAACCTCCGCGAGTTCCCGCTGGCCGGCGAGGCGGTGCGGGTGGGCGGCGTCGACCTGCCGCTGGGCCGCGACCAGCGGGCCAGCCTGGCGGGGGAAGGCGCGGAGACGGTTCTGCTGGGCTTCCGTCCGGAGGCGGTGGACCTGGTGGGTGAGGCTGACGGCTTCCCGATGGAGATCGGGCTGGTCGAGCACCTGGGGGCCGACTGCTACCTGTACGGCGGTATCCCAGGGCACCCGGCCGACAGCGACCTGGTGGTCCGGGTGACGCCGGAGCGTGCCCCGCGCAGCGGGCAGGTGGTGCACCTGCGCGTCCGTCCGGGCCAGGTGCACGTGTTCTCCCCGGTGACGGGGGAGCGGTTGGAAGGGTGACCGTGTCGGCGGGGCGGGTTCGGGTCGAGGGTGGGGCCGACCACAAATCCTTGCTATCCCTCCTGGGTTCAATAAAGGCGGGCAGGACCTCAAGAAGTTCCGAGACAACAACCGTCCCGGCATTCCGAACGTCGGGGATTCTGCGTGGCCTAGGGTTCCCGGATTCGCGCTCGGTGGCATCCTGAGTGACGTCGGATCGTTCGTCCGGCAGGGATTCGACGGGCTTATGGGCATGATCGAGTCGACCGCTAAGAAGCCGTTTGACGCCATGCGTGAATTGTCCTCAGACATGTGGGGTTCCACGGGGTTCCGGGGATTCGTCACCCCGATGTTGGGCAAGATGCTGCCAGCGGTTCTGAAGAAGTTGGCGCCTTTCGATATTTTCGATGACGGTGATGGGGACATCACTTGGGAGAACGCTTCTGCCCGTTTGCAGGAGGCTTTGCGTTGGGCTCGTACCCAGCATGGGTTGCCGTATCAGTGGGGTGGTGGCGGTAATCCGTCGTGGGACTGTTCCGGTTTCATGGCGGGAATTGAGAATGTCATCCGGGGTGTCCGCCCCGGGCGCCGTTACACGACCCACTCGTTCAGCCCCGGCAATCCGCCATCCGGGTGGCAGCACAATCTTCGGTCGCCATTCATGGTGGGTGTGCGTCACGGTGGTCGGGGTGGCGGGCACATGTCGGGCACCCTTTTGGGTGTTCCGGTGGAATCGTCGTCGGGTGGTGTGCAGGTTGGTCGAGGCGCCCGGGGCGCTGGAAACAGCATGTACTCCCAGCGGTACGGATTCCGCCCCGTGGTCCGAGAAGCGACCCCGGCCGCTCCCGGTGGTGACGTGTCCGCACTTGCGCGGGGCACCGATTCCATTCCCAAGGACGACCTGTATTTCCTCCACCGGGGCGAGAAAGTCGTGCCCGCAGCCGACAACATCCCCCAATACACGGGCGGTGGGGGCGGCATCGTATTGGAAAAGGGCGCCATTGACTTCAGCAATTCAATCGTCACCTCACAACGCCAGGTCGAGGACATGGTTGTCAGGGCCATAGCTGAGGCCGAGCGTAAGGGACGGATCGCAAAGGGAACCGCGCGGAGTCGATAGGAACAACGGGTGAACGTTCCACGTGAATACCTACTCGACATTCACGACGCCATCCAATGGACCGGCCTCACCCAATGGCGGTTGTACGAATGGCATAGACAACACAAGATCACCCCGTGGTTGCGCGGAAAACAGCGCATGTTCGACATGCGAGAAATACCAGAACGCAGCCACCCACACCGACACCAGTACCCGAAACGAATTGAACCGGAGAACCGAGATGAGCACCAAGATTAGCGCCGAGCATGAAGAACTCGAATCCGAATACCGGCGACTCCTGCGCCGACTCGAATCCGAAAAGATCCAGCGCGACCCACAGACGTACAGCATTCAGAAACAGATAACGGAAGTACGCGAACAACTCGACACCATCCGGGCAGCCGCCTGGACACCCAAAGCAGTTGAGCATCTGGAAGCGGCACAGAAAGCACGGGACGAAATCCGACAGCGGGTCATCGACGGTGACACCAAAATCACCCCGCTGCAAATTGCGACCGCCGAACAGAATTTGTCGCATGCCCAGTTGACACTTCAGGCATCGCACGAAGCTAACCAGCTTAAGGCAGAACAGCTCAACCGTGCGAAGTTCACCGAGCACGCGGACAAGCTCACCAACCCCAACGGTGAAATCGCCGGACTCATGTGGGAAGCACACCGCGCATCCGATGAGGCGCACCGTGCCATGCAGAAAGCAGGAATGGCACGCGCCGCCGCACAGGACGAAATCGAAAAGACCATACGAAAAGCCAAAGTACTACGTGCGCACGCACCCGACGGGGTTTCGTTCAACGAGATCGGCCAACCCCTAAGCTGCGTACTAAGCAACGGGGCGCACTACTCAAAGGACATGTCGCTCGGTGAAATGCAGGCTGCACTAATAGCAATCGGTGCAGCCAAGGCAGACACCGAGGCCGAATGAACGTGCGGGAGTGGTCCGGTTCTCCCACTCCCGCACACCCCCCAATGAACCGGTGACGCTGGTACGGGCATAGCAGCGTCACCGACGGACGGTCGTCACCTCATGGGCGACCGTCCTCATTCATTCCGCGCACCATTCAAACGAGCCCAACATAAAACGAACCCTCAACAAAAAGCCGCACCACAAGACAAAGCCACCGACAAACCCGGCATAACCTCGCAGCCCCTCACAGCCACACAGGCGCACGCGTGATGCAGAGGCAAGGAAGGCCAGGCGACCAGCGTCGCGACTCGCAGCGCTGAACTGAGCGGCGCACGACCACACCACCGCCGACACCACCCCGCCACCCAACCCACCCGGGCACGCACCCGACCACCCGGCCACCACCCATCCGGGCACCCGCCCGCCCGGGTGCCCGGTGCCCACACCCACACCGGCGCGCGAGTCGACGAACGACGCGAACCAAGCGAGCGAGCAAGCAAGCGCACGGCCAACCCGCACCGACGCAGCGACACCACGCGCGGTGGTGTGCCCGGCGACGCTGGTCGTCGTCGTGCCGTCGCTGCGTCGGTGCGAC
>NZ_BAAGZJ010000124.1:0-16570 GCF_054778635.1 Nocardiopsis nanhaiensis | reverse complement strand
GGTGTGCCAGCGCATCCTGGCGCTGAACGCGGCGATCTGGCACAACTGGCTGATCGGTGCCCCGGTCAAGCGGTCACTGGTGGCTTACGACCACTGACCAGGACACATTTTCCCATCAACGATCTAGGGCATGTTCGGCGGACACATACCCTGCTGCGCGTCGCCCCAGCGGCACTTGCACTGCGTTCTCATCAGTCGACAGCCAAACCCGGGCTGACTCCTTCTTCGGCCTTGTGCCAGCACCACTGGATACGCCGCTCGCGACGGGCAGCATCCACCGAACACGCCCTAGCGGTAGTTCACGAACTGGAGGGCTAGGTCGAAGTCCTTCTCCTTGATGAGGTTCATGACCCCCTGGAGGTCGTCCTTCTTCTTGGAGCTGACGCGCAGCTCTTCACCCTGGATCTGGGCTTTGACGCCCTTCGGGCCCTCGTCGCGGATGAACTTGGAGATCTTCTTGGCGTCCTCGGAGGAGATGCCCTCCTTGAGGTTGATCGGAAGCCGGTACTCCTTGCCGGAGGGCTTGGCCTCCTCGGCGGCGTCCAGGACCTTCAGGGAGATCTTGCGCTTGATCAGCTTCTCCTTGAAGACCTCGAGGGCGGCGGCGGCCCGCTCCTCGGAGCCGCTCTTGATCTCGATGCCGTTCTCGCCCTGCCAGGCGATGGTGGTCCCGGTGCCCTTGAAGTCGAACCGCTGGGCCAGCTCCTTGGCCGCCTGGTTCAGGGCGTTGTCGACCTCCTGCCGGTCGAGCTTGGACACCACGTCGAAACTGGATTCGGCGGCCACGTACTCTCACACCCCGCTACGTCTCATGGGTCACGGGCGCTGTCGGGCACCCGCACGCGTTTCGTCCGGCCCGGACCGGGCCGGGTTCAGAGCTTAGCCCCGCCCACCCAGACTGCCCGAAACGCCTGGTCAGAGACGTGCCAGGTAATCGATTTCAGGTTCGGGCCGATCATCGGCTATTGTTCTTCATGCGCCGCGACGCACAGACGTCGCCGCAGCCCAGGCAGGTTGCCCGAGCGGCCAATGGGAGCGGACTGTAAATCCGTCGGCTTTGCCTTCCAAGGTTCGAATCCTTGACCTGCCACACTGGGGAACGAAGCCCCCGGCACCACGGTGCCGGGGGCTTCGTCGCGTTCGGGGGTGGTTGATCACCTTGGGTGAGGTTGGCCACGGAGGGTCAGGGGATTCGGGCGGTTGCGGGACAGTCACGCTCACGCCACAGCATTATCACTGTGGGCGATGGGTGGGATGGCGGTGTCGATGGGTGGTGTCCGAGGTCTTCTGGGTGGTTCTGGGTGCTTCGTGGGGGAGTCCCGGCTGAGCTCCTGTGGGGGTGCGTCCGGGTTCGTGCGGTGTGCCCGTTTGGCCGGTTCGGGGCTGCCTTGGCGCGGCGTCAGGCCTTTGCGTGGGACGCGCAAAAGAAGGCCCAATTCTCCCCTTTTCATTGTGGGGCATGTGGAATTTCCCCGGCAATATGGACAAATGGATTCCCGGGTTTCGGCGTTGACAAAAAGCGGGGGCCGGATGATGATTGCTCCAGTCCACCGCGACACAGGTGCATGAAGCGCCTGCGTCTTTTTCTGTCAATGCCTCGCATGATTTTCGGGGGAAACATGATCAAGAAGCTGACCGCTGCTGGCCTGGTCGCTGGTGCCGCGATGGGCGCGCTCCTCATGGGCGCTCCCGCTCACGCCTCGCACGGTGGTGACCAGCAGTTCAACCAGAACCTGCAGCTCGTTCCGGTGCAGTCCTGCAACCTGACGGGCAGCGTCGGTGCGGTTGCCGTCACTGTGCCGGTCCTGTCGCCGCAGACCACCGGCGACTGCGTGAACGGCCCCGTCGGCACCAACATCAGCTAGTTCCGGCAATTAGCTCAACCGAGACAATATCTCAAACTTTTTCGAAGGGTAATTCAATGCTGCGTAAGCTCGGTGTTGCCGGCCTCGTTGCTGGTGCCGCTTTCTCCGCTGTCCTGGCCGCCACCCCGGCCTCCGCCTCGCACGGTGGTGACCAGCAGTACAACCAGAACCTGCAGGCCGTCCCGGTCCAGCTGTGCAACACCAGCGCGGCCGCCGGCCTGGTCGGTGTGAACGTGCCGATCCTGTCGCCGCAGACCACCGGCGACTGCGTCAACGGCCCCGTCAGCACCAACATCCAGTAGGAGAAGCCCAGAATGCGCAAGTTCACCGCTGCCACCGCCATCGCTGGTGTCGCCCTGGGCGCCATCCTCGCCGCGGCTCCCGCGTCCGCCTCGCACGGTGGCGACCAGCAGTTCAACCAGAACCTGCAGGCCGTCCCGGTCCAGCTGTGCAACACCGAGCTGGCTGTCGGACTGCTGGCCGGGGTCAACGCGCCGATCCTGTCGCCGCAGACCGCAGGCGACTGCGTGAACGGCCCCGTCAGCACCAACATCCAGTAGGAGAACCGCAGATGCTGCGCAAGTTCACCGCCGGCACGGCGATCGCCGGTATCGCGCTCGGCGCGATGCTCGCGGCCGCCCCGGCCTCCGCCTCGCACGGTGGCGACCAGCAGTTCAACCAGAACCTGCAGGCCGTCCCGGTCCAGCTGTGCAACACCGAGCTGGCTGTCGGACTGGTCGGCGCCAACGTGCCGATCCTGTCGCCGCAGACCACCGGCGACTGCGTCAACGGCCCGGAGGGCACCAACATCAGCCACGACAGCCACGGCTACTAGTGGCGACCGGCTGACACCACGGAGTGGTGAGGGTCCAGTGTCGTAACAGAGTGTGATCAAGGCCCCCCGGCGTGTGCCGGGGGGCCTTGCCGTGGTCCAGGGCCAAGATGGCCGTAAACGAGGAGGCGAGATGAAGCGCACGCTGTTGGTCGGGGCCGCCCTGGCGCTGGCGGTCTCCGCCTGTGGGCAGCAGGACGAGACTGACGGGGACGATGCCCCCGACGTCGACGTGACACCGGAGGCCCCGAACCCCGAGGCCGAGCCGGAGGGTGACGCCGGTGGCGACGACCAGGTGTACGTCCTCAACCTGCACGGCGACGAGGAGGGGTTCGACGACCGGCGTCCGGAGGACTACGTCGCCACCGAGTTCACGACCTTCACCGACATGGACTGGGGCGAGTGGGACGAGGAACGCGCGGTGGGGGAGGGGGAAGTTCTGGGCACCTGGTGCATGGACCAGAACTGCCAGGACGACCCCTATGACATCGAGATCGAACTCGGGGACCCGGTGGAGGCGGAAGGCTCCTGGTACTTCAGTACCTACACGGTGATCGATGACGAAGACATCCCGGAGGAGCAGATCGAGGCGATGGAGCAGGCCGACGGAGGCCAGCTCAACGTCCCCGCCGCCGCGGAGTGAACGTGAGCTTGGACTCCACCCTCCCTTCGGTGAATCCTTAGAAAGTTCAGAAAACGATCGAAATGCCTGCTCAGGACGGGTCGACAGGCAGGCTGTCCAAGGCCGGAGGGTGCCGAACCGGACGTGGTGAGCTCCTGAGGTCTCTAGTCTGCTGAGTTGTGGGACTCAACCAGAGAGCGGGCGACCGCACGGACGATGGACAGGGCACCGGGGACCTCCCGGTGCCGCGACACGGCCGTGCTGCCCTGCTGCGCCTGGCCACCTGGTTCGAGGAGGCCGAGCCGGACCGGGCCGACGCTCTGGCCACCGCCGCCTTCGCCCTCCATCCCGCCCGCCACCTGGAAGGCCGCGTCGACGACGGCGTCGCGGCGACCACCAGCTGGTGGCAGGCCGAGGCCGACCGCAGCACCGTCACCGAGCACCCCGGTACCCGGCTCCCCGAGCCGGTGCGCGACCACCGCGCCCAGCAGGCCCGCCTGCGGGACGCCGCCGAGTCCTCCGCCCACTGGCGGCGCGCCGGGGCCGAACAGATCCGCGACCTGCTCGGCGAACCCACCGGGGACCAGGCCCGCCTGGACCTGTCCGGTGCCGGCATGGAGGTCCTCATGGAACTCCTCACCGCCGCTCTTGGTTCCGGCGACGCCGCACGCCGCCCCACTTCCGCCGGTGACCTCGAGTTCGGCCTGCGCCTGCACGTGTACGCGGCGCCCGGCGCCGAGGTCACGGTTCGGGGCGAGGGCGGCGACCTCACCCTGGAGGGACTGCGGCTGTGCATGACCTCCTACGAACAGCACACCGTCGAGGAGCGGTTCTCTCCGAGCGAGGAGCCGCCCCCGCCCTCCGATCCGCCGGTCAGCACCACCGACACCCCTGTCGACGAACCAGCCCTCACCGATAGCCTCGCCGGACCCGAACCCGAACCCGAACCCGAGTCGGAACCCGAACCCGAGTCGGAACCCGGGGGAGAACCGGACGTGGAGATCACCGGCCCCATCGACATCTCCACGCACACGTCCTGGACACGGAGGTGGGGGTGATGGAGACGTACACCTATACGGAGGACGCAGCCCTTCTCGGTGAGCGGCAGGCCGCCGCGCGCGCCCTTATGGCCAACCCCCTGCTCACCCAGCGCACCCGGCCGATCGAGTTCACGCTCGTGCGCTCGCACGCCGAATGGCTCGTCCAGCGTTTCCAGCGGGTCCTCGGCTACCACCTCACCGTGGCCGACGACCACGCCCGGCTATTCAAGCGGGGGCTGGTCGACGAGGTCGTCCAGCCGCCGACCCGTGCCACCGGAGCCCGCTTCTCGCCCCGAACCCACACCTACCTGGCCCTGGCACTGGCCGTCCTGGTCGAGCAGACCGGACCCACCACGGTCCGCTCCCTCGCCAGCCGGGTCCGCGCGGCCGCCCGCGAGGCCGGAATCGATGCGGACCCCGCCCGAGGCCTGGGCGAGCGCCGGGCCTTCTGCGCGGCCCTGCGCCATCTCATCGACCTCGGTGGGCTCACCGAGACGTCCGGTACCGTCCGCGCACACCAGGCCGATGCCTCCGTCGATGCTGAACTCTCCTCGGACACCGACGCGCTGCGCTCGGTCGCTGTCCACCTGCCCAAGGCCGGGGACGACCCCGACACCTTCCTCGCCGACGCCGCGGACCCGGACCCGGAGAGCGACCAAGCGGGCGAGATCGCCCTGCGACGACTGCTCGCCGAGACCGCCGTCGTGTACCGAGAGGAGCTGACCGGCCGCCAGCGCGACCGCCTGTCCGCGCACCAGTGGCGGGCCGCCGGAGCGCTAGGGAACCTTCTCGGCGGCGACACGGAGATCCGCGCCGAAGGTGTGGCGCTCGTCATGTCGGACGAGACCTCCTCGCGCCCGCGCTTCCCCACGGACGATCCCGTCGGACACACGGCCCTGGCCTTGGTCCGTCACCTTTCCGGCCGCCTGCACCCCGGCCGCCCAGCCACCTCAGTCCCCGTCCCCGACGGGGAACTGGACACCGCACTGGAGGCGTTCGGTGGTGTGGACGCCCCGATCCGGGCCGAGTGGGCGCGTACCGCGGGCCCCGAAGTACCCGACCCGGGCCGGCTGTCCGCCCTTGTGCTGGCACTCCTCACCGACCTCGGCCTGCTCACAGGGGGTCCGGGGGAGTGGGGGCTCACCGCGGCCGCGGCCCGTTTCGGTGCCGAAGTGGACGATCGCGTCCCCCGGATCCAGGACAATGACGAAGACAGCCGGACACACTCCGTGCAACCGCGTGGTTCCGGTCACGACGAGCCCGAGGCCCAAGCCGACCCCCGCGGTGACCTCGACCGGGTGGCGTCCGTGCTGCAAGCGGTGGCGAACGAGAAGGTGAGCGCGACCAGTGGTGACTCAGGAGACGAGAGAGGCCCTCGGGACGGCTCCGGCTGATCCTGCCGACACCCCCCGTTACCGCCTCGAACGCGCGGGAATCCGGAACGTGTGGCAGTACGACGACCACGTTCTGGACTTCGCCGAGGGGCGGCTTCTGCTGCGCGGCCGCAACGGCGCGGGTAAGTCCAAGGCGCTCGAGATGCTGCTCCCCTTTCTCCTGGACGGGGACGTCCGGCGCCTGGACACCACCGGCACCAACCGCACCAGCCTGCGCTGGCTCATGGCTGACGACAACCGGGCCCCCAACGGCCCTGCCGGGGAGGACACCGGACCGGACCTGCTGGGCGGCTCCACCGGCGAGCCCGAGAGCGACGCGTCCCAAGGCGACGACCCCGTGCCGGACTCCTCCGAGGCGGAAGCACTCGGGGCCGACAACGGGCCCGCCACCCGCCTCGGCTACCTGTGGGTGGAGTTCACCACCGCGCGCGGAGACCGCGGCCTGGACGCCGCCACCCGAGTCCCCGCGAACCCCAACACCGCATCGGCCCTGCTGGCCGCTTCCGCACCCGATGCCTCGGACCAGTCCGGCCCCGACGCGCCACCCGAGTACCTCACCCTCGGAGCCGCGGTCATGGCCGTCGGTGACGCCGACCCGCGCTGCGTGTACTTCGTGACCCACCGCCGTGTCGGCCACGACCTCGAACTCGTCACCGACGGCCGCCCCAAACCCGTGGACCGGCTGTGCTCGGAGATCGGCGCCGACAACTGCTTCACCAGCGCCGTCCCCTACCGCGCCAGGGTGATGCAGAGCCTGTTCGGGATCGACGACTCGGTCCGTTACCGCAACCTCATCCACCTGCTCTACCGGCTGCGCCGCCCCACCATCGGCGACCGCCTCGAAGCCGGAGAGCTGGTCAGCGTCCTGTCTGAGGCGCTCCCGCCCATGGACCAGTCCGTCCTGGACGAGGTCGCACGCAACATCGCCGACCTCGAACAGGCCCGCACCGAGAAGGACGCGCTCACCGAGGCCGGTGCCGGGGTCACCGACTTCCTCGTCGACTACCACGGCTACCTCCTCCACGCCCTGCGCACCCGCGCAGCCGAGGTCCGCGAACAGCTCGACGCGTGCACCCGACGCGCCGAGGAGACCGATCGCCTGCGCGCCGAGCTGGACCAGCTCATCACCGCGGAGGGCCAGATCTCCGAGGAGCGCGACCAGGCCCGCCGTACCCGCGACACCGCCAACGCGGACGAGGGGACCCTCGCCTCCGCCCAGAACAGCGCCGCGACGGCTACCACCAATGAGCGCAAGGCCTTCGACGCCGCCGTGGGCGCCTACATCCGGGCCGCTGAGGCGGCCTGGGCCGCCGCCGACCACGCCGCCACCACCGAGACCCACGCGGTCGAGCGCCTGGGCGAGGACACGGCCGCCATCGAGCGCGCCTTGGAGATCCTGCGCCAGACACACCTGGAGGCCTCCCGGGCCGCCACCGCCGCCGGGCTGGATCCCCAGACGCTCGGTAAGGTCCCCGACGCCCGCACCACGGTCCACGCGCCTCGGGAGAGCACGACCCGGGTCGACCTCCAAGGGCTCGAACAGGCGGTGGAACGTGAGCCCGTCGACGGCATCGACCTCGCCGACCTGCGTGAGCAGCTGGGACGCCTCCACGACAGCCTCACCTCAGCCGCGGAGGCAGCGGCTGACCGCACCGACCTCGCCGCCCGTCTGACCGGCCTCACCGCTGCCGAAGCCGCCACCGACCGCCGCCTGGTAGCCCTGACCAGCGAAGCCGAGAGCGCTGAGGGCGGACTGGAACACACCCACACCCGGGAGAAGGACGCCATCGCTGCCCTGCGGGAGCAGAGCGCCGCGTACGCCGACGGTGTCCGCACGTGGGCCTCCAGCCTGCGCGAATCCAGCCACGCCCACGCCCTCGGCGACGCCATCCACGAGCTGGAGGGCAGCGTCGAGCTGCCCATCACCGACACACTCCGCGTCCTGGACCCCGGCGTCCCCGCCACGGTCGCCCGTCTCGCCCACACCGCCGTCGACCCGCTCCTCGAGGAGCTGCGCGCCCGCCGCGACGTCGCCGTCAACGAGGAGGGGCAGCTCGCCGACGAGCTCGCCGACCTCGCCGACCGCAGGGCGAAAGCGGACAGTGCCCCCGAACGCCCCGACTGGGCCACCTACCCGCGCCCAGAGGCCGACGGGACGCCCTTCCACCTCGCCGTCGACTTCGCGGACGGCCTCACCTCCCGCGAACAGGCCGGGCTGGAGGCGGCGCTGGAGGCCAGCGGGCTGCTCAGCGGATGGATCCGCGCGGACGGAACCCTCTACGATCCCAGCACCCGCGACCTCATGGTCACCGCGGCCCGCCCCGCCAAGGGCCGAACCCTCCTCGACGTCCTCGTCCCCGTCGCCGTCCCCGACCGCGGCGTGCACCACGACCACCTGCGAGCCCTCCTCGCCTCCATCGCCCTGCGCTCGGAGGCGCCCGACAGCGCGGAGGACACCGAGGCCAAGCACCGCCGCGACAGCTCCGTCGCCACCGTCAGCTCGATGTCGCTCACCGGCAGCTGGCGCCTCGGAGTGGCCTCGGGCGCCCACTTCAAGAGTGAGCCCGAGTACATCGGTGAGGCCGCCCGCAAACGCGCCCGCGACCGGCAGTCAGCCAACACCGACCGGCGCATGGCGATCGCGGAAGCGCTCCTGGCCGAAGCGGGGGAGCGGCGTTGGGCGGTCGAGCACTCCTACTCAGAACTGCTGGACGTCTCCCGGGACCTGCCCGACTCCGCTCCGCTCATCCGCGCCTGGGCCACCCTCGACGTGGCCAGGGGAGACGTCTCCGCCGCCCGTCGCGGGCACGACACCGCGAGGACGGCGGCCGAGTCCGCGCGCTCCGAACTCCTCGACATCCGCTCCCGGCTGCGCGACGCCGCCCGCGACGAGGACTTGCCCACGGTCCGCGCCGAACTCGACAGCACCCTGCGCGCCCTGGACCACCTGCGGGTCCTCATCGCCTCCGCCCTGCGCGACCTCGACGTCCTCGCCTGGGAGCTCGTCGACCACGAACGCCACATCAGTGCCTGGTCCAGGACACGCGCTTCGCGCGTCCTTGCTGAGGACGCCCGCGTCAGCGCGATCGACGACATGATCACCGTCCGCCGCCAGTTCGAACTCGGTGACCGGGCCCGAGGCGTGCCCGGAGAACAGGTCGACGCCGCCCGCGAACAGGTCCGTGCCCGCGCCGACGAGGCCGCAGAACGCCTCCCCGAACTCGAACGCGACGCCCAGCGCGCCCGCGACGAGCGCGTCAGCGCCGAGGCCCGCCTCGACGTGGCCACCGCCGAACGCGCCGCACAGGTCCGCCTCGCCCTGGCCGCCGGAGAGAACCTCACCTCGTCCGTGAGCGGAACCGCGGCCGGGGACGAGGCCGCGGGCACCGTCCCCGATGCCGTCCTGCTCGGCGCCGCGGGGTTGGCGGACTGCGCCGCCGAGGACGCACCCCTCGCCCGCTACCTGGACGCCGTCAAGGGCCGAACGGACACGGAAGCGGTCGGCCCTGACGAGCGCCTCTCCTACCTGGCCTCCTTCGTGAGCCAGCTGGAGGAGGGCCTGGCAGCCCAGGAACAGCAGGACGTCGCCGAGGTGGACGACAGCGCCATCCTCGGGAGCCGTGAGGAACTCCACCGCCTCCTCACCTCGATGGGCCGTTCCCAGACCCGCACCGAGCTCACCGAGCCGCGCGGGATCAAACGCCTCACCGTCCACGACGAGGACGGCGCCCACGACGTCACCGCCTACGCCGAACGCGTCACCGAGGCCGTCGCCCGGGCCGAGGAGACCGTCGCGATCGCGGAGGAGGAGGCCTTCGAACGCCACCTGCTGGGTGAGCTCGCCGGACACCTGTCCCGCCAGATCGACGAGGCGCGCGCCCTCATCGCGACCATGAACAACGTCCTCAAGGACGTCACGACCTCGGCCGGGCTCGGTGTGCGCCTGGACTGGAGCCTGGCCCCCGACGCCGGAGCCGACATCGAAGCGGTCGTCCCGCTGCTGGCCACCCCGCCGGAGGAGCGCACACGCGTCCAGACCACGCGCCTGCGCGACGCCCTGCGCCGCTGTATCGAGGCGATCCGCCGACTGGACCCCACCGCCACCGGCGGTGCCCAGCTCCGTGCCGCCCTGGACTACCGGGCCTGGTTCACCTTCACCGTCTACGTCACCGACGGAGTCGGTGACGAGCGCCGACTCGGCCACCGCACCGCCCTCAGCCAGGGCGAGCAGCGCGTGGTCGCCTACCTGGTGCTGTTCGCCGCGGCCGCTGCCCAGTTCGACGCACTAGCGGCACGCGCGCCATGGGCGCCGCGCCTCATCCTGCTGGACGACGCCTTCGCGAAGGTCGACGAACCCACGCACGGTCGCCTGCTCGGCCTGCTGGTCGAGCTCGACCTGGACTTCGTCCTCACGTCCGAACGCGTGTGGGGTTGTTTCGCGAGTGTGCCGAGCCTCAACATCTACGAGTGCTTGCGCGACCCCAACGTGCCCGGGATCGCGACGCTGCACTTCACTTGGGACGGTAGTCGGAGGAAGCTGGTCGGGGTGTAGCCCGGGACCCGGGGACGGGTGAGCGGGTGCGTTCCGGCGGTGCGGTCGAGAGAACGGAGCGGGGTGGCGAAGGTGACTCGGGAACCCGGGGCGAACGAGCGTGGAGGGCGGGACGGCGAAGAAGCCGCGCCTCCGGCCGAGGACCCCACGACGAAGGCGCTCCTGGAAGCGCTGGCGCGCTCTGGGATGCCTTCCGGGGGTCGGGCCTGGGTCCACGCCGCCCTGTGGGGTGAGGAGGCGCTGGAGGCGCTCCTGCGCGGCGAGCACATCCCCGAGATCACCCCCGCGGGACCGTCGGGGCCGTCCCCGGGGCGGGTACGCCGCGCCTACCTGACCGGCATCCGCGTCCAGGGCTTCCGGGGCATCGGCCGACCCGCCGACCTGACCTTCCCGGCCGGGCCGGGGCTCACCGTGATCGTCGGCCGCAACGGTTCCGGCAAGTCCAGTTTCGCCGAGGCCGCCGAGGCCGCGCTGACCGGACGCAACCCCCGGTGGGACGCCATGCCCACCGGCTGGCGCGACGGCTGGCGAAACCTGCACTACGACGAGCGCACCGAGGCGACCGTCGACATCCATATCGCCGGGGACAGTGGGCCCACACGGATCAGCCGCCGCTGGACCGGGGAGAGCGTGCGTTCGGCGCGCGGCGAGGTGGTCCACCCCAGCGGTGAGGTCTCCGCGCTGCGCACCCTCGACTGGGGCGAGAACCTGGTCCGCTACCGCCCCTTCCTCTCCTACGACGAGCTGGGCCGCACCGTCACCGGGCGCGCCGCCGAGCTCTACGACACCCTGACCGCGCTCCTCGGGCTCACCGGACTCGCCGAAGCGGAACGCCGTCTGGCCAAGGTCTGCGATGGCCTCGTGCGGCGCCGCGACCGGCCCTCGCGGGAACTCCGGCTGCTCCTGGAGAGCCTCAACACCTCCGACGACCCCCGGGCGACCGAGGCCGTCCGGATCCTCTCCGCGCCGTCCATGGACCTGGAGGCCCTGCGCAGGGTCGCCGCCGACGACGGCCCCAGCGATCCTGCCCTGCACGTGGTCCTGCGTCGGCTGCGCCGCCTTTCCGTCCCCGAGCGCGGGCTGATCGGCGATGTGGTCAACGAGCTGCGCGGAGCCGCCATGGAGCTCGCGATGGCGGCGGGGACCAAGGGCGACCACGCCCACGGCGTCGTCAGGCTCCTGGAGCAGGCCCTGGAACACCACAAGCGCCACCCCACCGAGACGACCTGCCCCACCTGCGCCACCACGGGAGCACTCGGTGCCGACTGGGTGCGCCGGGCCAACGCCCAGCTGCGCACGCTCCGGCCCCAAGCGGCCACGGCGTCGGCCGCCTACGAGCGCGCCGACGCGGCTCGGGACCAGGCCCGATTCCTTCTCTCCCCGGCACCGGGATGGTTGCCGCCGGAGAGCGAACTGGGCCAGGTGTGGGCGCTCTGGGAATCCGGCTCGGACATCGAGGACCTCGGAGAGCTCGCCGAACACATCGAGACCGTAGGCCGCAAGCTCCGAGCGGCCGCGGTCAGCGCGAGGCGCGACGCCTCCGAGCGGCTGGAGGACCCCACCGACGGATGGGCGGACCTGGCCGACCGGCTCTCCGGCTGGCTGGACGACGCCCAGGACGCCGTCGCCGCCAGTGAGTCCTTGGGCTCTGCCGAGGCCGCCCTGAACTGGCTGGCCGATTACGCCCGCGGGGTGCGGGCCGAACGGCTGGGTCCCGTGGCCAACCAGGCCGAACAGGTGTGGTTCCGGCTGCGCCAGGAACGCCACATCGACCTCCAGGGCATGCGGCTCATCGGCCGGGGTGCCCGAAGAAGGGTCGAGGTGGACGTGTCCGTCGACGGGGTGGACGACCAGACGAGCGCGCCCGGACTGCTCAGCCAGGGCGAGTTCCAAGCGCTGGCGCTGTCCATCTGCCTGCCGCGCACACTGGTGGACGGCAACCCCTTCGGCTTCCTGCTCCTCGACGACCCCGTGCAGGCGATGGACACCGAGACGGTCGAAGGGCTGGCCTCGGTTCTAGCGGAGGTGGGACGGCACCGGCAGCTGATCGTGTTCACCCACGACACCCGCCTGTCCGACGCGCTGCGCAGACTGGGCCTGTCCGCGGACATCCGCACGATCAACCGCGACGCGATGTCCAACGTCTGGCTGGCCGAAGGCGCCTCCTAGTCCGTGTGCGCCGTCACATTCGGCCGCTTTTCAGGGCGGTTGCGGCTGGGTCCGATCAGTCGGAAATCCCTTTCTGACCAGGGGTTTCGCCGGGTTGGTCCGATGTGGGGATGTGTGCTGCGGAGGGCTCCGGGTATTCGATTTGGCAGACCACCCCCCAACCCCTGTATAGTCATGACCAGCGCAAGGGGGCAACGCCCCCGGGGCGGACGAAAGAAAGCCCCACAGCGCGCCCCTTTAGCTCAGTCGGCAGAGCGTCTCCATGGTAAGGAGAAGGTCTACGGTTCGATTCCGTAAAGGGGCTCCACCACTTGATGAGGTTCCGGTCCACTCAGGTGGGTGGCCGGTGGATCACCGGCCTGGGTCGGGAGTCTTCCGAAGTGGATTGACTTCCGTCTGATCCGGGGCGGGGTAGCTCAGTCGGTAGAGCAAGCGGCTCATAATCGCTGTGTCGTCGGTTCAAGTCCGGCCCCCGCTACCAACCCGCTGGCCCCTGAGTGGAACTCAGGGGTCGTTGTGGGTGTCTAGCAGTGTTCAACTGCGCCCAGGTAATGTCTCCAGCGAGAAAGGCACTCCGAAGTGGCTGCCACAGACGTGAGGCCGAAGATCACCCTGGCCTGCCAGGAGTGCAATCACCGGAACTACATCACGCGCAAGAACCGTCGGAACACCCCCGACCGTCTCACGATCAAGAAGTTCTGCCCGAACTGCCGCAAGCACAACGGCCACCGCGAGACCCGCTAGGTACTCGCAGGTCCGTTGTCCCAGGCAGGGAGCGGTCAGCTTCTCGTAGACTCCAGCCCGGTGAGCTCCTCGCTCACCGGGCTGTTTTCGTGTTTGGACTCAGCGCACAGGAGAGGCAGAGCGTGGCCATCAACCCTGACTACCTCGGCCGGGAGTACCCCGCTCCCGAGACCTACGAGGTGACCCGCGGCAAGATCCGCGAGTTCGCCGAGGCGATCAACGACCTCAACCCGGTCTACCTCGACCGGGCCTCGGCCCAAGCCGTCGGCTACCCCGACGTCATCGCCCCGCCGACCTTTCCCGTGATCCTCGGGATGGCAGGCTCCGGTCTCGCCCTCGCCGATCCGGACCTCGGGGTGGATTTCTCCCGTGTCGTCCACGGTGACCAGAGCTTCCACTACAGCCGACCGCTCCGCGCCGGTGACGTCCTGACCACCGTCACCAAGATCACGGACATCAAGGCGCTGGGCGGCAACGAGCTGATCACCCTGGAGACGGTGGCCGGGGCGGCCGACGGCGAGCACGTGGTGACGGCGGGCATGATGCTCGTCGTCCGGGGTTCCTAGTAGTGGGGAAGACGATGAGCAAGATCAGCCACGCCGACGTCGAAGTCGGCACGGAACTGCCGGAGCAGACCTTCCCGGTCCGCCGCCTGGACCTGGTCCGCTACGCGGGGGCTTCGGGGGACTTCAACCCCATCCACTGGAACGAGCGCTTCGCCAAGTCCGTCGGGCTGCCCGATGTGATCGCGCACGGCATGTTCACCATGGCCGAGGCCGGCCGGGTGCTCACCGACTGGACCGGGGACCCCGGGAGCGTGGTCGAGTACTCGGTGCGCTTCTCCGCGCCCGTGGTGGTGCCCGACGACGATGACGGTGCCGAGATCACCGTCGGCGGCAAGGTCAAGGCCAAGAACGACGACGGCACCGTCAAGGTGCTGCTGACCGCCCGCTCCGGCGGGGCCAAGGTCCTCGCCAAGGCCAGCGCCGTCGTCCGGCTCGCCTGAGGCCGGCCCTGATCCCCACCCACTCCACCGTTCTCCTTCCCGCAAGTCGAGGTATGCCCGTGTCCACGATGCTCGCCGACCACACCACGCTCGGCCTGGGCGGTCCCGCCAAGGCCTTCCGGACCGCCAGCTCCACCGACGAGCTGGTCGCGCTCGTGAACGAGGCGGACCGCTCGGGTGAGCGCGTCCTCGTGCTCGGGGGCGGCAGCAACCTGGTGGTCGCCGACGACGGTTTCCCCGGCACGGTCGTACTCGTCGCCTCCCAGGGCGTCACCGTCACGGAGGCGGGCGTCGACCCGGAGACCGGTGAGGAAGTCGTCCTGTTGAGGGTGGACGCGGGTGTGGAATGGGACCCGCTGGTCGAGCGGATGGTCGAGGAGGGTTTCAACGGTGTGGAGTTCCTGTCCGGCATCCCCGGCCGGGTGGGGTCCACTCCCATCCAGAACGTGGGCGCCTACGGGCAGGACGTCAGCCAGACCATCCGCGAGGTGCTGGTCCTGGACCGGAGTACCGGTGAACTGGCGACGATGTCCAACGCCGACTGCGGCTTCACCTACCGCGACAGCGTATTCAAGGGCCATGACAGGTACACGGTGTGCGAGGTCGTCTTCGAGCTCCGCCGCGGCAAGCTGAGCCGCCCCTTGCAGTACGCAGAGGTCGCGCGGACCATGGGTGTGGAGGCGGGAGAGCGGGTGCCGCTCGCACAGGCCCGGGAGGTCGTGCTGGGACTGCGTAGGGGCAAGGGCATGGTGCTGGACCCCGCGGACCCGGACACCCGCAGCGCCGGTTCGTTCTTCACCAACCCGATCCTGGCGCCGGAGGAGTTCGAGGCTTTCCGTGAGCGGGCGGCGGAGCGGCTCGGCCCGGAGGTCCCGGTCCCGGGCCACCCGGACGAGGCGGGCAACGTGAAGCTCTCCGCGGCCTGGCTGATCGACCGTGCCGGGTTCACCAAGGGCTACGGCGCGGGGCCCGCCCGGATCTCCGGCAAGCACACCCTCGCACTGACCAACCCGGGTGGGGCGAGCACGGCTGACCTGCTGGAGCTGGCCCGGGAGGTCCGTGCGGGGGTAGCGGCGGCCTTTGGAGTGCGCCTGGTCAACGAGCCGGTGATGCTCGGTGTGAGCCTCTGAGCCCCCCAGGGCGCGGGGACCGATCAGGGACAATGTGCCGAAGAATGAAGTTAGGTGCTCCTAACACGTTTTTCAGGCAAGACTGATAAAGCAATTAGCCGGAACCATGAATTGCTAAATAAAATGGTTCTGGTAATGTTTCGATTGTCGAAGGGGAGTAGTCCCCAATGCGTACGGTCGACATACTGGACACCTCCGTCCCGGCCGTATGAGCCCAGCTGGGCGGCGTGCAAGCGCCCAGTGGCAGGGCGGACGAGACCTTTGACCCGGTAGGAAACGACCGGGTTGAAGGGGCGTCCTATGCCTCCTTCTGCCCATCGCGGACAGCAGGAGTGATGCATGTCAGCATTTCTGATCGGCCTCGGTGTGAGCACCGTCGCGATCTTCATCGCCGAAATGGGTGACAAGACCCAGCTCGTAGCGATGTCACTGGCCACGCGGTACCGCGCGCTCACGGTCATCCTGGGGATCACCGTCGCTACCGCGGTGGTGCACTTGGGCAGCGTCTTCATCGCGGAGGTCCTCGGGGCGGCGATCCCCGTCGACTGGCTCACCCTGGCCGCTGGTTTCGCCTTCCTTCTCTTCGGGGCTTGGACACTGCACGGCGACGAGATGACCGAGAAGGACGAGGAACGCGCAGCCTCCCGCCGGATCCGCTCCGGTTTTATGACGGTCTTCGTGGTCTTCCTGGTTGCTGAGCTCGGTGACAAGACCATGCTCGCCACCATCGCGGTGGGCACCCAGCACCACTGGCTCCCGGTGTGGATCGGTTCCACCGTCGGGATGGTCGCCGCCGACGCCATCGCCATCGCCTTGGGTGCGGTCCTGGGCAAGAAGCTCCCCGAGCGCACCATCCAGCTCGGCGCCGCTGCCCTGTTCTTCCTGGCCGGAGTAGCCATGCTCGGCCAAGGCGCCTGGATGTTGCTCGTCTAGAGTCCGGTCCAAAGGCCCAGAGAATCAGGGCCGGGGGATCGGGAGATCAAGGCCTCAGGGGCTCAGGGGGTCGGAGGATCAGGGGCTCAGGGGCTCATGGTGGTGGAGTTTGCTTCGGTGGGAGTGTCTTCTGCACTGGGGTCCCCTCTCTGGGTGGGGGTGTCCTCCTTTCCCGCCGCCCGATTGTGGCCGTCTCCGCTGCGCGCCTCAAGGTCGTCGCCATCGAGCGCTTCGCGCGTCAACGGCGCTCCACCTTGACCCGCTCCGCTACGACGGCGGGTTG
>NZ_BAAGZJ010000123.1:0-18029 GCF_054778635.1 Nocardiopsis nanhaiensis | reverse complement strand
GCCGGTGGGTCCACCAGCGCGGACAACATTCAGCCACTGTGCTCGGACCACAACCGGCTCAAGTACCGGAGGGAGACCAACCCGGAGGCCTCCATCTGGCAGGGCCGTCCCTCCCACCGCAACCGCAGCAACAAGGGGGAGGACTCGGACGGGGACCCGGAGCCAGCCCAACCCCCTTCCTGGAGTCACGGTCACCCTCGTTTTTGACTCCAACTGGGGGGTTCACCACACACCGGTACTACTCGAGACCGCTCCGGTGTTTCGCGCTGCCCACCGTGACCGGCCGCGACACCCGACCCGTCAACGCTCCGGTGCAGTGGCCCACCCGGCCGCAGGCCGCGCTGTTCAGGGTCCGCTGTCCACAGTGACCGGCCGCGACACCCTCAGGCGTCAACGCTCCGGCGCAGGGGCAGGCATCGGCCGCCAGGCCGAGGGGTCGGGCGAAGCCCGAGTCTTTCCCGCTCGGGCCTCGACCACGCGTCCCCCTTTCCCGATAGCCGCCAACCCGCCGTCGTAGCGGAGCGGGTCAAGGTGGAGCGCCGTTGATGCGCGAAGCGCTCGATGGCGACGACCTTGAGGCGCGTAGCGGAGACGGCCACAATCACGCGGCGGGAAAGGAGGGAACCCCAGCCCGGAAGGTCCCCAGTCACAACAGCGATGGCAGATCAAGGGTGGTAGAGCAGGATAGGCCGCCTTGTACGCGACTACAGGGCGTCCTGCGGATCGGTCACCCCATGCGGGAGGGTCGTTGCCCCATGCGAGAGGGCCGTCACCCCGTGTACTTCTTTCCGCTTTCGTGGCCGCCTCCTCCGCTAACCGCAGCGGCCCAGTCCACTACTGCGGCGGCCCTGTCCGCTACTGCGGCGTCCGTCGCCGCACGCTCTCCCTCTCCGGTGAATCCCCTCGGGAGTCCCCCCGGGAACCCTCTCGGGAGTCCTCCCGATAAGCCCTTCGGGAGGCCTTGTACTCCTCCCAGTGGGCCAGCAGCGTGTCGTGGTAGCCGTCCAACCAGGTCATGTAGTCGTACATGTTGCGCAGGCGGTTGCGAGAGGTGGGGCCCAGGCCGGGCAGCCGGTCCAGCGCCGAGGCGGCCAGGTCGCGCTGCTGGCGCAGGTAGGAACGCTCGTTCCGGAGAAACCCGCCCCACACGTCCTCGTCCATGCTCACCAGCTTGGAGCGGCCGTCGGGGGCGTTCACCAGGGTCACGAACCCCAGCTCGCGCAGCCTGCGCACCGCCTCGGAGACCGAACCCCGGCTGACCCCCGCGCCCACGGCGATCTCCTCGGCCCCGACCGCGTCCCGATCGGCCACGAGCAGGTAGCCGACGATGCGCCCCTCGGCCTTGGGGCGGCCCTGTGACTGCCAATACGCGGAGAAGCGCCCAACGAAGTCGTCCCGGAACTCGTCATCCGTCGGCACCTCGCCGTGCTTCCCTTCCTCCGCCATGCCCGTCACGATATCGGTTCGTGCGGGGCTGTCAGCCGTGGCGCAGCGACTCCAACAGTCCCGAAAGCGCCGACCACACATCCTCCAGATCCTGCTCGGTCCCCGAGTCGGCCAGCCACAGCGCCGCTTCGTTCATCGCCCCCGACAAAAGGTGGGCCAGGGGAGGGACCGGCTGCGGCCGGATCACACCCGCGTCGACCAGCGTGGTGAGGACCTCACCCAGGTGTCGGGCGGAGGAGGCTTCGTCGAGGGCGCGCCACCTGCCCCACCCAAGGACGGCGGGGCCGTCCACCAGCATGACCCTGCGGACGTCCGGTGCGGTGCTCGCGGTGAGAAAGGCCCGGCAGCCGGCGGTCAACTGCTCCCACGGGTCCGTCCGGGCCTCTGCCGCCTCGGCCACGGCGTCACCCACCTCTTCCTGGACCTGTTCCAGGACGGCGCCGAACAGGGCGGCCTTGCCGTCGAAGTGATGGTAGAGCGCACCCTTGGTGACCTTGGCCGCGTCCACGACCTGGGTCAGAACCACCCCGCCGTAACCGTGTTCGGTGAACAGGCGTCGGCCCTCCCGGATCAGTTTCCTCCTGGTCTGCGCCCGCTGTTCGGCCCGGACCCCGGTCTCCTTGGGCAAGGATCCCCCTCATTGACATACCGAAGGTACGTGAATAGTCTATTTTCACATACTAAGGATATGTGAAAGGTGCGTCATGAAACTCAGCAGCTTCTACCCGGTCCTGTGCACCTTTCGGCTCGAGGAGAGCCACGCCTTCTACGCGGAGAACTTCGGCTTCGAGGACACCTTCGTGGCCGACTGGTATGTCAGCCTGCGCCGTCCCGGCCCGCCCGACCACGAACTCGGGCTGTTAAAGGCGGGCCACCCGACCCTGCCCGAGGGCCACGGTGCCGCGGTCGGGGGGATGTTGCTCAACTTCGAGGTGTCCGACGCGGACGCCGAGTGGGAGCGCCTCGTGGTGCGGGGCGGGCTCGAACCCGTCCTCGCCCTGCGCAGCGAGGGTTTCGGGCAGCGACACTTCATCGTGGCCGATCCCAACGGGGTGCTGATCGATGTGATCGCGCCCATCGAACCCTCGGATGAGTACGCTGACCAGTTCGTCGACTGACCTCTTCCGCGGTGCCGTCGTCGATCTCCGCTGGTTTCCGGGTCAGTGTGCCTTGTGTACCATCCGGTCGGTATGCTGATCCGAGCGGTACACGACTCGCCGCCGGGGGAACGGGGGCACGAGGTGGAGCGGGACATGGCGCGAGGACAGCGGACGGCTGACGGCACCGAAGCCGGGCGCGGATCCGTGCCCGAACGCCTGCTGCGGGCCGCGACGCGGCTCTTCGCCGAGCGGGGCTTCGAGGGCACCTCGGTGCAGGAGATCGTGACCGCCGCGGGTGTCACCAAGGGCGCGATGTACCACTACTTCGGCTCCAAGGACGACCTGCTCTACGAGGTCTACGCCCGGGTCCTGCGGATGCAGACCGACCACCTCGTCACCCTCTCCTCCCGCGAGGCGCCTGTCGCCGAACGCGTCCACGCGGCCGCCGCCGACGTACTCGTCACCAGCGTCGCCAACCTCGACGACACCAAGATCTTCTTCCGCTCCATGCACCAGCTCGCCCCCGAGAAGCAGCGCAGCGTGCGCGCCGAGCGCCGCAAGTACCACGAGATCTTCCGGGGCATGATCGAGCAGGGCCAGCGCGAGGGTGTCTTCCGCGAGGACGTGCCCGCCGACCTGGTGGTGGACTACTTCTTCGGCTCCGTGCACCACCTGGGCACCTGGTACCGGCACGACGGCGAACTCAGCGGCAACGACGTGGGCCGCCACTTCGCCGACCTGCTCGTCGCGGGCCTGCGTCCGGGCGTCTGACCCAGCCGACTCCGGGCGCCGGGCCCCGGCTCAGCGGACGATGCCGCCTTCGAGCGTGCGAATGATGTTCGCGGCGATGACGTGGCGCGGAGCGGTGCCGCTCCTGCTCTCCTCGCACCCGGCGAAGACCAGGGACCACAGCGTGTTCTCGATCCACTTGGCGTCCAGGTCTGCAGTGAACACCCCCTCGTCCTGGCCGTGCCGGACCAGGTCGATCACCGCGGGCAGCGCGTGGATGCTCGCCACGGCCGGGGCGCCCGTCTCCTGGCCCAGTGGGCTAACGACCACCGCGGGGCCTTCACCGACGGACTCTGACACACGCCGGAGGCTCGGCTGGGGTCTCCTCTCCCGGCCGAGCCTCCTTCTCCCGCTACGTGTACTTGCGTAGCTCCGCGCGGGCCAACGAGCGCAGGTGCACCTCGTCGGGCCCGTCGGCCAGCCGCAGCGAGCGGATGCCCGCCTGCCAACCGGCCAGCGGCTGGTCCTGGCTCACCCCGGCGGCGCCGTGCGCCTGCACGCACTTGTCCAGAATCCACTCCACCGTGCGCGGGGTGGCGATCTTGATCGACTGGATCTCGGTGTGCGCGCCCTTGTTGCCCACGGTGTCCATCAGGTACGCGGTCTTGAGCACCAGCAGGCGCAGCTGCTCGATCGCCACCCGGGCCTCGGCGATCCACTCACGGACCACGCCCTGCTCGGCCAGGGGGCGGCCGAAGGCCACCCGGTCCAGCACCCGCTTGCAGGTCAGCTCCAGTGCGCGCTCGGCGATCCCGATCGAGCGCATGCAGTGGTGGATACGGCCCGGGCCCAGACGTGCCTGGGCGATCGCGAAGCCCTCGCCTTCGCCGCCCACCAGGTTCTCCGCGGGCACGCGCACGTCGTCGAAGAACACCTCGGCGTGGCCGCCGTGGTCGCTGTCGTCGTAGCCGAACACGCTCATGCCGCGCCCGATGCGCAGCCCGGGGGTGTCCCGCGGCACCAGCACCATGCTCTGCTGCTTGTGGCGCTCTGCCTCGGGATCGGTCTTGCCCATCACGATGAGGATCTCGCAGGCGGGGTTGAGGGCCCCGCTGATGAACCACTTGCTCCCGTTGATCACGTACTCGTCGCCGTCGCGGACGATGCGCGTGGTGACGTTCGTGGCGTCGGAGGAGGCGACATCGGGCTCGGTCATGGCGAAGGCGGACCGGATCCGCCCGTCCAGGAGCGGCTCCAGCCACTGCTTCTTCTGCTCGGGGGTGCCGAACATCGTCAGCACCTCCATGTTCCCGGTGTCGGGGGCCGCGCAGTTGAGCGCCATCGGGCCCAGGCGGGGGCTGCGCCCGGTGATCTCGGCCAGCGGCGCGTACTGCAGGTTGGGCAGCCCGCCGTGCTCGGGGTGCCCGGCCAGGAAGAGGTTCCACAGGCCCTGCTCGCGGGCCTTGGCCTTGAGCTCGTCGACGACCGGCGGGATCGCCCAGGGGTCCTCCCGCTCCTCCAGCTGCGCGGCGAACACGGGCTCGGCGGGGTAGACGTGCTCGTCCATGAAGGTCAGGAGCCGCTCGCGTAGCTTCTCGGTCTCGGCGTCGTAGGCGAAGTCCATCTGTACTCAGTCCTCCTTGAGCATGGTGTGGGCGCGCTTCACCAGCGGGGCGACGACGTCCCCGATCCCGTCGAAGCCCGATCCCACGGTGAGTCCCTGGCTGTGCCGGAAGTGGATCCCCTCGGCGATCACCGCGAGCTTGAAGCAGCCGAACGCCACGTACCAGCCCAGCCGGGACACGTCGCGGCCGGTGGCCGCGGCGTACATGTCCACCAGTTCGGGGGAGCTGGGGAAGCCCTCGGCGGAGGTGGCGGGCGGCTTGTCGGTGCCGCTGGCGACCGGCTGCTCCCGGTAGACGATCATCAGCCCCAGGTCGACCAGCGGGTCGCCGAGGGTGGCCATCTCCCAGTCCAGGACCGCGGTGAGGCGCGCGTCCTCGGTGACCAGCACGTTGTCCAGGCGGTAGTCGCCGTGCACGATCGCGGGCGCCGACTGCTCGGGGATGGACGCGGCGAGCCGGTCGCGCAGGTCGTCGATCCCGGGGATGTCGCGGCTGCGGGAAGCCTCCAGCTGCTTGCTCCAGCGGCGCACCTGGCGCTCCAGGAAGCCGGACGGGCGCCCGAAGTCGCCCAGGCCCACATCCTCGGGGTCGACCGCGTGCAGGTGGCCCAGCGTGGTGACCAGATCGTCGGCGACCTTGCGGATGCCCTCGACACCGAGCGGGGAGATCTCGTCGAGCGTGCGGAAGGGGGTGCCCGCGACGTGCTCCATGACGTAGAACGGCGCGCCCAGCACCTCGGTGTCCTCGCACAGCAGGTGGGTGCGGGGCACCGGGACGGCCGTATCGCGCAGGCCGGTCATCACCCGGTACTCGCGCGGCATGTCGTGGGCGGTGGCCAGCACGTGGCCCAGGGGCGGTCGGCGCACCACCCAGGATCCGGTCCCGTCGGTGACCACGTAGGTCAGGTTGGACTTGCCACCCGCGATGACCTTCCCGCTGAGCGGCCCTGCGACCAGACCGGGTACTTCGCGGTCCAGGTGGGCCCGCAGCCGGTCCAGGTCCAGCCCGGGTAGTTCGTCGCTCATGCGGACTCCTCTTCGCTGAACACCTTGGCTTGGAGGCGGCGCATCCCGGCCAGCCAGGCGTCCGTGTCGGCGGCCCTGGCCGCGTAGTAGTCGGCGGCCTGCGGGTGCGGCAGGATCAGGAAGCGGCTGTCGGCCAGCCCCACCATCACCGCGTCGGCGACCTCTTCGGGGGTGATCGCGTCCGGGGAGAGGATGGCCTGTCCCTCGTTGCCCGCCGAGTCGAGCATGTTGGTGCGCACGCCCAGGGGGCACAGGCACTGCGTGGTGATGCCCCGGTCCCCGTAGGTGGCCGACATCCACTCTCCGAAGGCCAGTGCCGCGTGCTTGGTCACGGAGTACGGCGCACTGCCCAGCATGGTGAGCAGCCCCGCCCCGGACACGGTGGTGAGGAAGCGGCCCTGCCCGCGCTCCAGCCAGCCCGGCACCAGCTCGCGGGAGGCGCGTACGTGCGCCATCACGTTGACCTGCCAGGACAGCTCCCAGTCGGCCTCGGGTGCTTCGGGGCCCCCGTGAGCGGCGACCCCCGCGTTGGCCATGTACAGGTCGATCCCGCCGAGGTGGGCCCCCGCTTCGGCGACCAGGGCGGTGACACCCTCCTCGCTCGCGGCGTCCCCGGGTACGGCCACCCCGCCGATCTCACTCGCCACGGACTCGGCCGCGCCCGCGTCCAGGTCGTTGACGACCACCCTCGCGCCCGCCGCGGCCAGGCGGCGGGCGACCGCCGCCCCGATCCCGTTGCCGCCGCCGGTGACCACGGCCCCGATGTCGTTCAGCTCCATGCCCATCACACCCCTCCGGTGAGGGTGACGCCGCCGTCCAGCACCAGGGTTCGGCCGGTGACCCACGCGGCGTCCTCGGAGAGGAGGAAGGCGACTGCGCCCGCGACGTCGTCGGGTACGCCCAGGCGGCCCAGCGGGTACTGGGCGGCGATCTTCTCCTCGCGGCCCTCGTACAGGGCGGAGGCGAACTGGGTCTTCACCACGGCAGGTGCGACGCCGTTGACCCGGACGTGCGGGCCCAGTTCGACGGCGAGCTCTTCGGTGATGTGGCTGAGCATCGCCTTGGTGGCGCCGTAGAAGCCGATGCCCGGGGCGGGCTTGGTCCCGGCGACGGAGGAGACGTTGACGATGGCGCCGCCGTGCTCGCCCTGCCAGGCCTTGTGCACCTTCTGTACCCAGGAGATCGCCGAGA
Organism: Nocardiopsis nanhaiensis; assembly: GCF_054778635.1. Classification (NCBI taxonomy): domain Bacteria; kingdom Bacillati; phylum Actinomycetota; class Actinomycetes; order Streptosporangiales; family Nocardiopsidaceae; genus Nocardiopsis; species Nocardiopsis nanhaiensis. Next base: position 10,913 of record NZ_BAAGZJ010000123.1, on the reverse strand, counting down.
GGGCGTTGACCTCGAAGATCTTGCGTGCGGCGTCCAGATCGAGGTCGACCATGCGTCCGTAGACCGGGTTGATGCCGGTGTTGTTGACGAACAGGTCGACGCTGCCGAATGCTTCCAGGGTGGCGCTGATGGCCGTGTCCTGGTGTTCGGTGTCGTGGGCGCGGCCGGGGACGGCGATGGCGTGGTCGGGACCGCCGAGCGCCTCGACGGCCTCCTGGAGGGGTTCGGGTTTGCGCGCGGTGATGCACACGCGAGCCCCCTCGGAGACGAGCCGCTGGGCGATAGCCAGGCCGATGCCGCGGCTTGCTCCCGTGATGATGGCGGTGCGTCCGCCGAACCGCGAAGTCATGCGTACTCCTTAGACCGACTGGTCGGTATGTCACGGCGACTCTATGTCCGCCGAGGTGCGCGCCGCAAGGGGCGCGCGGGCGGGCAGGGGGCCACAATGGGCCGAAGACGGGCGAAGGCGCCCGGCCCCCGCACACGGAGGAGTACCCACCATGGCAACCGAGGTCACCGATGTCCCCGACAAGCGCCGCTACGAGGTCAGCTCCGACGGTCGGGCCGCCGGATACGCGGAGTACATCCTCACCGACACCCTCATCACCTTCACCCACACCGAGATCGACCCCGCCTTCGAGGGCAAGGGGATGGGCAGCACGCTGATCCGCGAGGCCCTGGACGACGTCCGCTCCAGGGAGCTCGCCGTGCTCCCGCTGTGCCCCTTCGTCAAAGGCTGGATCGAACGCCACAGGGACTACGCGGACCTGGTCTACCAGTCCCCGAACCCGTAACGGCAGAAGGGTGTGAGTATCGACTACGGTCGCGAGATCGGCTTCGGAACTGTTCGCCGCTGAGGTGGCCCCCGCCGTCCGAGAGGCGGTCGGCGAGGGCCGCTCCTGAACGGTTCAAAGTCGGACAAACGCGAATCTACTTCGTAAAGGTGGCAGATTCGTTGATCCCGTCCGTCCCGTCAGGCCGAGGGGTCCAGGGTCAGCTTGCCGACCGTGCCGCGCGCCCGCAGGTCCTCGTGGGCCCTTCGCGCCTCAGGCAGCGGATAGGTGCCGCCCAGGACCGGCCGGAGGCGCTCCTCGGCGATCAGCGAGAAGAGATCGTCCATGGCCCGGCCCACCACGTCGCCCGGCAGCAGCCAGGCGTGCGGCAGCCACATGCCGCCCACCGTGGTCGAGAAGCGCATCAGGTTGGGCAGCTTCACCGGGCTGGGCTGCTCGCGCGAGGCCATCCCGTAGAAACCGAGCCGCCCGAACGGGGCCAGGGCCCGCACGCTCTCGTCGGTGACCCGGCCGCCCACCATATCCAGGATGATGTCCACCCGCTGGCCCCCGTTGGCCTCGATGAGGGCGGCGGTCATGTCGGGGGCGGCGGAGTCCACCACCGCGTCGGCGCCGAGTTCCCGTGCGAGCTTGCGCTTCTCCTCGGTGCTGGCCACCGCGATCACCCGTCCGGCGCCGAACAGCTTGGCCAGCTGGACCGCGAGCGTGCCCACGCCGCCGCCGGCCGCGTGGACCACGACCGATTCCCCCGGCTCGATCCGGGCAGTCTTGCGCAGGAGCATCCACGCCGACGTCCCCTGGACGATCAGGGCGAGGGCGGCCGCGTCGGAGACCCCTTCGGGGATCTCGTAGGCGAGGTTGCGGTCGACGACGGCGCGCTCGGCGTAGCCGCCCCCGCCGTTGGCCAGGCCTACGATCCGGCGTCCGTCGGAGGCTCGTCCGGCGACCTCGCTGCCGGGGACCATGGGGAGGGTCGAGGGTGCGAGGTAGGTGTTCTCCGCCTGGTGGGTGTCGGCGAAGTTGATCCCGCTGAGCGCTACGTCGAGCAGGAGCTCGTTCGGTTGCGGCTCCGGGGCGGGCAGCTCCGTGGGGACGAGGACCTCGGGTCCGCCGAACTCGGTGATCTGGATGGCGCGCATGGTGGGCCCTTCCTGCTGGGTGGATCGCATCATACCGACCGGATGGTATGTCATGGTCGGAGGGCGACGCGTAGGGAGAGCCCATAATCCGCGGGGCTGACGGGCCCTCCCGTGCGCTGGCTCAGTGCCTACCGGCGCGAGCGCCCGCCGCCGGAACGCCTGCCGCCGGAGCGGCCCCCGCTCGAACGTCCACCGCCGGAGCGCCCGCCACCGGAACGTCCACCGCCCGACCTGCGGAAGCCGCCGGAGCCGCGGCCCGTGCTGCCGCTCTTGCCGGACGAACCCCGCGAGGACGAACCGAAGGAGCCGGAGGAGCCGCCGAACCGCGAGGAAGAGCTGCGCGAGGAGGAAGCACCCGAAGAGCGCGAGGACGAGCCCCTCGAGCCGAAGCCCCCGGAACTTCCGGAGCTCCCCGAACCGCCCGACGCGCCGCCGAACCTGCTCCGGCTCCGGTCGGAGGCGCCGCCCTGAGAACCGCCGCCCTGCCGGGTCTGGCGTTCACGGCGGGACACCGACCCGCTGGAGGGAGACTCGGAGCGGGAGGTGCGGGCGGAACGGTTGCCGCGGCCGCCCGCGTCGGAGCGGGAGTCGAAACCGCCGCCGCGCCGGGGTGGTGTCTCCGACCTCGACGCGAACCCACCGCCGCTCCGGCGTTCGCTGCGTGGCGGCCTGCTGGGCCGGGCCGCGCGGGCCGGAGCGGCGCCCGAGCGGCTGGAGAAGGTGCGGTAGTTGCCCCGCGGTCCGGTTACGCGTTCGCGCATGGGTACGTAGTCCCGGGTGCGCGCGGACCGGAAGGTGTGGACCACCAGGGGAGGGCGTCGGCGCCGACTGACGACATAGCCGCGACGGGGGTGGTGCCAGTGGTGGCGCGGCTCGTAACCGTATTCGGGGTAGCGGCGGAAGTCCGCGTAGTGGGAGTGGTAGAACTCCGGATCGCGCTCGTGCAGCAGCACGTCGATGGTGATCGCGGCTCCGATGACCAAGCGTCGTAGCGGCCAGGGCAGGTCGTAGGCGAACTCGAGCGCGTAGCGGTCATCGGTGGTGAAGAATCCGCCGGTCAGGCCGGGGTGCTCCTTGCTGATGCGGGCGATCTCGATCCCGGCGTGGTCCTTGATGGAGAAGTCCCACCCGTTCCAGTCGCCCCGGATCTCCGCGATGGTGTGGCCGCGGGGGTCGTTGAGCCGGAAGCGGGAGCCCATGAAGGAGCGGTCCTGGACGATGCTGCCGTAGGGCTCGCCGTGGGGGCCGGTCACGTAGATGTAGGGGCGGCCCCGGTCCCAGGGCTTGTCCAGGGACATGAGGGGGTAGCCGTCGGGGCCGTAGATCGTGAACCGGTGGGGGCGGTGGGAGCCCTGCCGGTGCGAGCGCGGCCACGTGGTCATGTGTTCGTTCACGTAGGCCAGCGGTTCACCGGCTTCGCTGAGTACTTCGTAGTGCCCTTCGGAGGCGAACAGTTGTCGGGGCTGTTCCACCAGCAGGACGGGGGCGGTGAACAGGGGTGCGTGCATTGGAGGCCTTTCCGGCGCTACCGCCCATGGGGCGGCGGGGTCGGGGTGTTCAGGCGGGGGCGGATTCGGGAGAATCCAGGGGAAATCTATCGTGTGGCTTCGACGTGTGCGCCAAGGCGCCGGTTCCGGGACTGAAGCCGGTTCCCGGGATCGTGCCGTGCTGTGTTGAGCCGGGGTCTTGCGCCGATAAACCTAACGATGTTAGGTGGTGGGGTACCGACCCCAAGGAGGCATACGTGGACGCCGAACACACCGTGACGACCGCGAACGGACCGGTACGCGGGATCCTCTCACCCCGCTCCCAGGACGGGCAGGTCACGGTCTTCCGGGGCATTCCCTACGCCGCCGCGCCCTTCGGTGAGCACCGCTTCGCCGAACCCGCGCCCGCGCCGGCCTGGGACGGTGTCCGTGACTGCTCCGAGTTCGGGCCGCCGCCCCCGCAAGGCACCCAGCTCATCGGAGCCGCGCCGTGGAGCCCGGACACCTCGCTGGACTGCCTCGTCCTCAACGTCTGGACCTCCGCGTCCGCGGACGACCGGTCCCCGGTCCTGGTGTGGATCCACGGCGGCGCCTACATCGTCGGCTCCGGCGCCGAGGCCACCTACGAGGGCACCCGCTTGGCCGAGACCGGGCTGGTCGTGGTCAGCGTCAACTACCGCCTCGGTTTCGAGGGCTTCGGCCACGTCCCGGGCCGCCCCGACAACCGGGGCCTGCTCGACCAGGCCGCCGCCCTGCGCTGGGTGCGCGACAACATCGCCGGGTTCGGCGGCGACCCGGACAACGTCACCGTCACGGGGGAGTCCGCGGGCGCCGGCTCCGTGGCCTGCCTGATGGCCTCACCCGAAGCGCGCGGACTCTTCCACCGGGCCGTGGCGCACAGTGTTCCCGCGGACATGGTCACCACCGAGTCCGCGCGCCGGGTCTCCGAAGGGATCGCCAAGGCCGCGGGGGTACCGCTGGAAGCCGAGGCCCTGGCCGCCCTGGCCCCGGAGAAGATCCTGGAGGCCACCGACGTGATCCTCTCCGGTACCGGACTCTCCGGCAAGGGGGTCCGGACCAAGGCGTTCACCTGTTACGCCCCCGTGGTCGGAGGACCCGAGCTCCCCGACTCCCCGCTGGACGCGGTTGCCCGCGGCGCCGCCGCCGACGTGGACCTGCTCGTGGGGCACAACACCGAGGAGTACCGGCTCTTCACCGAGCTCGGCCAGAACGTGGAGATCGACGGCGAAGGGGCCCTCACGGTCACCGCCGAACGCCTCGGGCTGGGTGAGGGCGCGGTCGAGGCCTACCGGTCCGTGTACCCCGGTGCCTCACTGCGCGAGCTGTTCAACGAGATCCGCGGTGACGCCCTGTTCTGTGAGTATTCGGTGCGCTTGGCCGAGGCGCATGCTGCGGCCGGCGGCAACGCGTACTTCTTCCGCTTCGCCGCCCAGAGCCGCACCATGGAGGGACGGCTGGGCGCCTGCCACGCCTTCGACCTTCCGTTCGCCTTCGGCAACCTGGACAGCGACCTCGCGGTGTTCCTGTGCGACGGCGAACCGGACGAGGGGTTCCGCGCCCTGTCCGAGCGGATGGTCGCGGCCTGGAGCGGTTTCGCCGCCACCGGAGACCCGGGGTGGCCCGCGGTCCGCGAGGACACGACGGTGGTGCGGGTCTGGGACATCGAGGACGCGCTCATGGAGGGCGACGCCACCCCGGTGCGCCAGCTGTGGGCGGGCGTATCCCTCGCACCGAGATAGGCGCGGGAGGCCGACGTCTGTGCGCTGGCCCCGTCCGCCGCCCGCATGCTGGAACCGCCGCCGCCTCCGCCCGCTGAGCCGGGACCGGGAGTGGTCGGTAACATGCGGTGACGGGGTTCGGTGCCAGTGTGGTGGGAGTCAGTTCGTGGTGGAAGACGTTCCCAAGGCGTTGATGGCGGCGCGTGACGACGTCGCGCGCTTCCTCATGTCCTACAAGTTCGCGATCGACACCGTGATGGCGAAGGTGAACATCCTCAACGAGGAGTTTCGCTACACCAACGACCACAACCCGATCGAGCACGTCAGCTCCCGGCTCAAGTCCGTCGAGAGCATCATGGAGAAGGCCCGCCGCCGCGGAGTCCCCCTCGACCTCAACGAGATCCGGGGGTCGATCCTGGACATCGCGGGGATCCGGGTGACGTGCAGTTTCATCTCGGACACCTACGCCATCCGCGACATGCTGGCCGGGCACGAGGACATCCTGGTGAAGGAGGAGCGGGACTACGTCCGCGACCCCAAACCGAACGGCTACCGCAGCCTGCACCTGTTGGTGGAGACCCCGGTGCGCATGTCGGACCGCACCGAGGACGTTCCGGTGGAGATCCAGATCCGTACCATCGCGATGGACTTCTGGGCGAGCCTGGAGCACAAGATCTACTACAAGTACGCCGAGTCGGTCCCGCAAGGCCTGTTGGACGAGATCCGTGAGGCGGCCGAGACCGCCAACCGGTTGGACGTCACCATGGAGCGGTTGCACGACGAGGTCCGCGAACAGGGTGATCGGGCCGAGGCGCCGCTGCCCGGGCCCGAGGAACTGCGGAAGCTGCCCTTGGCCAAGGAGCTGCTCCAGGCCCTGGCCGACCGGGTGAACGCGGGGCGCACGGACTGACGCGCCCAGGGCACCTCCCGGACAAGGTGTGTGACCCGGGCCATAATCGGGGAAGGGCCGGAGCCCGACCGGGGCCGGCCAACGCCGCGGAAGGTCGTCACCGGTGGACTCTACGATCACCCTGTATGTGGACGGGCAGAAGCGCACGCTCACCGTCGACACCAGAACTACGCTCCTGGACGCACTGCGGGACCGCCTAGGAGTGACCTCACCCAAGAAGGGCTGCGACCACGGCCAGTGCGGTGCCTGCACCGTGCTGCTGGACGATCGCCGTATCCTCTCCTGTCTGGCTCTGGCCGTAGCTCACGACGGTGCGCGGGTGACCACGGCCTCCGGGCTCGCAGAGGGGGACGCAATGCACCCGGTCGCCAGCGCGCTGGTCGACCACGACGGCTTCCAGTGCGGGTACTGCACCCCTGGCCAGGTCTGTTCAGCGGTGGGGATGCTGGCTGAGGCGGGGGCCGGATGGCCGAGCCACGCCACCGGCGACCTGGCCGGGAACCCGGACGGGGACCGAGTGGCCGAGCTCGACGACGCCGAGATCCGCGAACGCATGAGCGGTAACCTCTGCCGCTGCGGCGCCTACCCCAACATCGTGGCCGCCATCAGGGAGGCCGCGGGCCAGGAGACTGAGACGGGGGAGGTGGCGCGGTGAAACCCTTCGACTACGCACGGCCCGCAGACCCGGTGGAGGCCGTGGCTGCCGTGGCCGACGACCCAGGGGCCAGTTTCATCGCGGGCGGCACCAATCTCGTCGACCACCTCAAGCTCGGTCTGACTGCCCCTTCAACGCTGGTGGACGTGCGCGACGTGGTCGACCACAGCGTCCGGGAGCTGCCCGGCGGGGGCCTCCGGATCGGAGCAGGTGTCCCCAACAGCGAACTCGCCGCACACCCCGTGGTCCGGCGCCGCTTCCCAGCGCTCAGCGCGGCCCTGCTGGCCGGGGCGTCCGGGCAGTTGCGCAACATGGCCACCACCGGCGGCAACCTGCTCCAGCGCACCCGGTGCGTCTACTTCCAGGATGTCACCACCCCCTGCAACAAGCGCGAGCCCGGCTCCGGCTGTTCGGCGCTGGACGGCCACGGGCGCGACAACGCGGTCCTCGGCGCCTCGGAGTCCTGCGTGGCCACCCACCCGTCGGACATGGCGGTGGCCCTGTGCGCCCTGGACGCCGTGGTCAGGGTGCTCGGACCGGACGGCGAGCGCGGTATCCCCGCCACTGAGTTCCACCGGCTGCCCGGTTCGAGCCCGGAGCACGACACCGTCCTCTCGCACGGCGACCTCGTCACCGCCGTCGAACTCGCGCCCCCGTCGCCGAGGGCCCGCTCCGCCTATCGCAAGGTGCGCGAACGCGCGTCCTACGCCTTCGCGCTGGTCTCCGTCGCCGCCGAGGTGGAGGTGCGCGACAGCCAGTTCGTGGACGCCCGCATCGCACTTGGCGGGCTCGCCCACGTTCCCTGGAGGGCGCGCCGCGCAGAAGGGGTACTGCGAGGCAGGCCCGTCACGGAGGAGTCCTTCCGGGTGGCGGCCGACGCCGAACTCGCCGAGACGCGCACCGGTCCGGACAACGCGTACAAGGTCCCCTTGGCCGTGAAGACGTTCGCCTCGGTCCTGCGCGAACTGACGGAGGCACGATGACCGGGACGAAGGACAACGCCGTCGGGGCACCGCTGGCCAGGACCGAGGCCCATGCCAAGGTCACCGGAACCGCGCCCTACGCGTACGAGTACCCGACCGACGAACCGCTCTACCTGCACCCCGTGCTCTCGACCGTGGCGCGCGGGCGCGTCACCGCGGTACACACCGTCGAGGCCGATCGGCTGAGGGGTGTTCAAGCGGTTCTGACCAGTGAGAACGCACCCCGCCTCACGGACACGCGGGATCCCGAGTTCGCCGTGCTGCAGAGTGAAGAGGTGGCCTTCCGCGGCCAGTTCGTCGCCGCGGTCGTCGCCGATACCCCCGAGACCGCCCGTGAGGCAGCGGCCCTTGTGCGCGTGGAATACGACGAGTGGCCGCACGACGTGGTGATGCGCCCCGACCACCAGGACCTGTACACACCAGCGGAGGTCAACACCGGTGCCGTCGCCGACACTCTGCGGGGAGATGTCGACGGAGCACTGGGCCGGGCCGTCGTCGTGGTCGATCAGACATACCTTACGCCTCGCGAGCACAACAACCCTATGGAGCCGCACGCGACGGTCGCCCTGTGGGAAACCCTTCCCGACCGGCTCACCCTGTACGACTCCACCCAAGGGACGCACACCGTTCGGGGGACGGTGGCCACCGTGTTCGGGCTGCCCGCCGAGAACGTGCGGGTCATCGCGCCCCATGTCGGAGGAGGATTCGGTTCCAAGGGGGCCGCGAAGGCCCACAACATCCTGGCCGGGCTCGCCGCCCGCGCCCTGCCTGGGCGCACCGTCAAGTTCGCGCTCACCCGTCGGCACATGTTCGGCCTGACCGGCTACCGGCCGTGCACCGTTCAGCGGGTCCGGCTCGGCGCGGACACCGAAGGGCGACTGGGCGTGATCGTCCACGACGTCACGGAACTGACCTCGCGGGTGAAGGAATACGCGGAACAGAGCGCGCTGTGCTCGCGGATGATGTACGCCGCCCCCAACCGAGCTACTTCGCACCGGCTGACCGCCCTGGACGTGCCGATCCCCTTCTGGATGCGGGCACCGGGCGAGGCGCCCGGCATGTTCGCTTTGGAGACGGCGATGGACGAGCTCGCCGAGGCGTGCGGGATGGACCCGATCGAGCTTCGGGTGCGCAACGATCCCGAAACCGAGCCCGAGACGGGGCGCCCGTGGTCGGGCCGCAGCCTGGTGGAGTGCCTGCGTGAGGGCGCTGAACGTTTCGGCTGGTACGAGCGCGACCCCGCACCGGGTGCCCGTCGCGAAGGGGCGTGGTACGTGGGGACCGGGGTGGCCTCGGCCGTCTATCCGAGGCTGAGTTCCCCCGGATCGGCGGCCGAGGTGCAGTACGGCGCAGACAGCCGGTACACCGTGTCCATCGGGGCGGCCGACATCGGTACAGGGGCGCGGACGGCGCTGGCCCAGATCGCCGCCGACGCCCTGGGGTGCCCCGTCGCGCGGGTCCTGGTGCGGATCGGCGACTCGGACCTGCCCCGGGCGACGGTCGCTGGCGGGTCCTCGGGGACGTCCTCGTGGGGGACGGCCATCCACGCCGCTGTCCGTGCCTTCCGGGAGGAACACGGGACTGCTCCCCGCCCGGGGGCGCGTTCCCGGGCCGAGGCCCCGGAGAACCCGGACCTGGACCGGTACGCCATGTACTCGTTCGGCGCGCACTTCGCGCAGGTGCGGGTGCACGCGGACACGGGGGAGGTGCGCGTGCCCCGGATGCTGGGCGTGTACTCGGTGGGGCGGGTCATCAACCCGCGCACGGCCCGGTCCCAGCTGGTGGGCGGGATGGTCATGGGCTTGTCCATGGCGCTGCATGAGCAGAGTGTGGTGGATCCCCGCTTCGGGCACGTCGTCAACGGCGACCTCGCCGGATACCACGTGGCCGCCAACGCCGATGTGGGTGAGGTGGAGGCGTTCTGGCTGGACGAGGCGGATCCGCACCTGAATCCGATGGGCGCTGCGGGAGTCGGTGAGATCGGCATCGTGGGTATGCCTGCGGCCATCGCCAACGCCGCCCACCACGCCACGGGTCTGCGGGTGCGTGAGCTCCCGCTGACCCCGGACCGGTTCCTGCGCTGAACCAGGCGCTCTGGCGACACAGTGCTCCGGGGGACACAGTGCCCTCGGGGACTGGTCCCTTGGGACGCTGGTCTGTGGCTGGTTCCAGGGCGGCCTGAGGATTTCCCTCGCGCCGGGGTCTGTTTCGGCGCGGGTATCGCGGGTATCGTCACGCTTGGGAGCGCTCCCGGATCCGGATGGCCGGATACGGAGAACGCAGACAGATGAACAACCACCCCGCTACCGAAACCACCCGCACGACCCGCCCCCTCACCCGAGCCGTCGTCATCGGCTCCGCGGCCATGCTGGGTCTGGGCCTGACTGCGGCCCCCGTCGCCGCACACGGTTCGATCGTCGACCCGGCGGCCCGTGCCTACGCCTGCTTCGACCGTTGGGGCGACGACCACCTGAACCCGGACATGGAGCTCGAGGACCCCATGTGCGCCCAGGCGTGGGAAGAGGACCCCAACGCCATGTGGAACTGGAACGGCCTGTACCGCGACGGCGTCGGCGGCGACCACCAGGGAGCCATCCCCGACGGCACGCTGTGCAGCGGCGGTCTGACCCAGGGCGGCCTCTACGGCGCCATGGACGCAGTGGGGGAGTGGGAGACCACCCCGGTCGACGACGACTTCACGCTCCACCTGCACGACGGCGCCGAGCACGGTGCGGACTACTTCAACGTCTACGTCACGGAGGAGGGCTTCGACCCCACCACCCAGGAACTGGGCTGGGGTGACCTGGAGCTGGTCGAGGAGACCGGTGCCTACCCGCCGGTCATGGACATCGAGATCGATGTCAGCACGTCCGGGCGCACCGGCCAGCACATCGTCTACACGGTGTGGCAGGCCTCGCACATGGACCAGGCCTACTACTTCTGCAGCGACGTCGACTTCGGCTGACCCGCGGGACCTTGACCCCGGTACTCCGGGCTCGCCCGGTACCTGACGGGGATGCCGGGCGGCGCCCGAGCCACCGGAACGGGGAGGGACCCCCGGCCGACATCCGGCCGGGGGTCCCTTGGGCGTCGGGGCCTCAGTGGGCTGCTGCGTCCCCGGGCCCCTACTTGCCCAGGCCCGCCCGGCGCAGGGCGTCAGCCATGGCGCCCGAGGCCGGAGCGCCCTCGCGGCCGCCGCGGCCGCC